>NZ_SHMN01000044.1:0-7376 GCF_029478525.1 Vibrio sp. 1151_11
TTTCAAACAGGGTTTGCCATTCTTTGTTGGTGCGCCGTTTTGCCATTTCAGATCTCCTTGAGGTTGGAGATTTGATCTTAGGACGTACCGATATTGATTAGAATGTGGGGTTTATGATGCGCTTACGTAAGAGGTGGTAGCGTCACCTAATAGAGCTGCAATCAAAGCAATAGCTAAAGATACAACGCCCGCCAGAAATGAGAGTGCTTCCATTTTATTGGCAATAAAAAAGTTCTTAACATCGTTTAGTGCACTCTCTTTCGATATAAAGCATTCAATGATCGCACCAATATCATCACTGTTCAAAATATACTCCTATTGCCCTAACGCTGCGTTAAGTGGTGAGCAACGAGACCACAATCCTAAACCATTGCGCCTTAAACACAAAACTCAACCTAGAACCGAAACTCCCAAGCGTTGGGAATCCGTCTTAAACGCCTAGTTAGCTGCTGCACTTTCGCCAGCGAATTACGACAAAATACCTAATTTGAAACACATTATTGCTTTCAAACGGCAAAGTAAAACGGACAGGTGTGAAATTAAAACCTAATCCACGAAATGCGCTTGGCAAAGAAGAAATGGCCGAGGAAATCCCCATTCCTGAGCATGGTAATTTGCAAAGAATTCTATCGAAAAAGCCAACGACAGAGCACACGAAATGAATTTAGGCATTCATGAATTTCAACAACAAAAAAACCGCGTCAACGAACTTAACAAACGCAACACTTCCCGTAAGCAGACTTCGTTAAGTTCAAACACTTCCCGAAAAGTGCCACTGGCGAGATAGTTGAGAAGCTGAGATTTGTCCGGTGTGTAGCTAGAAAACCCAAAGCCTTTCCACCCTAAACTCACCGTTTTTCTTAACCCCAGCTAACGCCAAATTAAGGTGTGAACAACGCTACCACCTTACCTAAACCATTGTGCCATAAACACTAAACTGACTTGAAGTGACGGCGCCAAGCGTTGTGAATCACTCTTAAATTTATTGTTATGTTTGTGGTTCTTACACCCACGAAACAGACATTTTGAAGTACGCTACATTTGATTTGTAAAACTCTTCACCTTCAACACACAACCCAAACTTCTGATAGAAAGACAGTGCTGAAGTTCGTGCGTCACACCAGAAATAGCTCACATTTTCTCGCTTCAAATCACGCACCAGCTTCTCGATGACCTTAGTACCAATTCCTTGCCCTTGGTATTCAGACAGAGTAGCAAATTTTCTGAGCCTAGCTTCATGACCATTGTTATAAACGGATGCCACACAAACCAGTTTCCCACCAATAAATGCGCCATAGTGAGTAGCAGAGTCATCCCCTTCGACTTCGCAGAATGAAGGCGATTTATTAGGCCATAAAACAAGATGCCTAATGGGTAAAACCTCTGCTGTGGTAACCTTTCGTATATCCATATTTCCTCAAAAAACATAACGCCCGGCTAAGGGGTTGACAACGCAACGCCAGACTAAAAAAACACACCTTAAACACTGAACTTCAATTTTAAACTAAAGTCACCACGCGTTGGCAATCCCTCTTGAGCCGTTTGTTAGCTGCTACACTTTAGCCGGAGATTGACTACCCAACGGCCTAATTTAAAACACATTATGGCTTTCAAACGACAAAGTAAAACGGACAACTGAGAAACTAAAACCTAACCCACGAAACGCACTTGGCAAAGAAGAAATAATAGGAAAACTGACGAGCTTCTAAGACTTAAATTTACAAAGAATTCTTTCGAAGAAGCCAACAACCAAGTGCGCAAAATCCATTTAAACGCGAAAGAGCTTCAAAACCAAAGAAGCCACACCAAAGAAATAAACAAACACACCACTTCCCGTAAACAGAATTCGGTTAGTTCAAGCACTTCACGAACAGTGCCACTGGCGAGATACATGGAAAAGTGCTGACTTTCAGGTGTAAAGCTAGAGTCTCAGACCAAAAAAAATGAACACGGAATTTTATGGTTTTTCTTAACCTCAGCTAACGCCCGGCTAAGGGGTTGACAACGCACCGCCGAACTCAAAAAACACACTGTAAACACTGAATTTCAATTTTGCACTAAAGTCGCCACGCGTTGGCAATCCCTCTTGAGCCGTTTGTTATAAGTTGCCACTAAACGTTTGGATTACTTGAGTTATTAAACGAATACATGCGTATTTCATCCCTTGGAAACCAGCCTAATTTTTCGTAAAAATTTTGCGCATTAACATTATTGCTATAAACAAATAAATGCGTCTTTGAAACACCAATCGAAGTCAAAGCATCAACTGATTTTTCAACCAAAGCTTTACCTATTTTTTGGCCTCGAAATTCTGATGAAACAGCCAAATGTTGCAGATATCCTCTGCGACCATCGGTCCCAACGAGTACCGCACCAATAATTTTATTGCCGCTTAAAGCAACAAAACTTAGCCCAGAGTTTCGGTTAAGGTAACTTTCAATGCTTTGTTTAGAATCAGCATCTCTTAATGACAAGCTTTCCGTCTGGCACCACAGATCAATCACTGAATCGTAATCGGAAATATCCATTTCTCGAATTGTAATCACTAAAGCCTCCAAAGCTTATAACGCCGCATTAAGTGGTGAGCGACGCTAAACACCGATGCCTCGACAAACCACTTAAAACACAAAAACTGAATTTACACTAAAGCCGCCAAGCGTTGCGAATCCGTCTTAAATGCTTTGTTATAACACAGTCTTACACGTCATCTTCCGACAACATTTGACGACAATTACGAACTGTTAGTACGCGGATCTCATGGCTTAAGCTATAGATAATACGATAGTGACCAAAAATGATTTCACGATAGTTAGTATTGGGCATTTCAGGAACAAAGCGCCCCATTTCAGGCATACTTCCAAGTAGTTCAGTTTTGTCAAAAACTTCGTTTACCCACTTTTCTGCCGCAGGTGGATTATCCAAAGAAATAAATTCCGCTGCATCGCCTAACTTCTGAAGCGCTAATGGAGACCAAACTACTTTCATTTCGTAATGCGCCCCAGTACTTGAGCACGAGCATCATCATTTGAAACACCAAGGCCTGAAGCTAATTGAGCTTCAGCGGTGCGCATTTCTTCCAGTAACTCGATCTTCTCTTGCATTGCTTCATACTCTGCAACATCGAGAACAACAGCTACACCTTTGCCACGCTGTGTGATGACCAATGGACGGCGAGTCTCATTGATTTGTTTGATGTAAGAAGCTACACCTGCACGAAATTCAGATAACGGCTGAATATCTTGATCGAAATGAATACGACTCATATTGAACTCCAATTGGTACAAAATAACGTACAAATAATAGTTTAATTAACCGTTTTGAGCAAGGAGTTGATTCTGTGTTATAACGCCCAATTAAGGTGTGAGCCACGCGACCACGACACTCATTTTGGACACCGTAAACACTAAACTAGACCCAAACCAAAAATGCCAAGCGTGGGGAATCACTCTTAAATTGTTTGTTATGTGAATTCTTTCAACTTTTGATCGACCCTATACACTCAGGATCTCTTCTAATTTTAATAAGTTACCACAGTTATCTTGCCACACCATATCAGCCTTTACATAGGGTGGAATGATGAGGTCATCAGGTTTAGTAAAACACTTAAGAATATCGAATAATTCATTACCACTTATCAATTCAAGCTCTAATCGATTGTTCAACTTTTCTGGTATGTCTTTAGCCACTGATGAATATCGTTCAGCAGTTGTTACAAAAATACCTTTTTGTATATTCTCTATTGCTAGAGCACCAACAAAGTTTCTAACCTCTGTCACTGGTTCTACATCTTTTGTGATACGACGTTTTACTTGAACTGCAGCCTTAACTTCACCATTTTCGTGAGCAACAAATAAATCAATGCCACCGTCGGGCTTATTAACATTTGCTGTAGAGCTGAATACATCACATTTGAGATGTTCTTTTAACAAAGACTCGACTAATGATTCTGCTTTACCTGCGGAGATTAACTTACGATCTTCCCAGTTTTTCAATAAATGCTGACGAATGTCAGCAATTGCAACTTTATTTGACGTTATATCAACCTGCTCAATTACAGGGTGATAACTATATGCCCACTCTGAGTTCTCCCTTTTAAATTTAGGAAGTGACGGGTGACTCTTTGTCACGCATATAGCTTTTGATTGCCACCAACCACAGTTTCCACACACAAGCATTACTGGTTGCATAATTGCATAATGCTCGTATGGTTCAGGAGGTGGAGCTTGGTCTTCTGGTATATGCTGATAAATCGAAGTCTCACAAACGCATATAGGGCATAAACCGGACTTAAATGAAGTACGCATCATCAGTCCAATTTCGTCATCACCACTATCGGTGTATACATGGTCATGCTCTATCAGATCTCGATAAAATACGCGATTCAATTTATTTCCTCCTATTCACATAACGCCCAATTAAGGGGTGAACAACGCTACCGCCCAAACCTAAAGCATTGTGTCATAAACACTAAATTTGAAGTAGAAGCAAAAGTGCCAAGCGTTGAGAATCCCTCTTAAATTGTTTGTTATAACTCTTTTCATAGCTCATGCTTTATTTGCTAAGTCTTTCCATGACATAGATTTTTCGGATAGCTCATACTTGCGCACAAACTTACCTTTTAAATTTTTATTGTACAATTCCGACTTAACTACATTTGTGTTTTTAAGCATCCGATCGCAGTACGATGTAATCATACTTTCAACCCACGCAGGTGCTCTAGGATCAATTTGAACTTGGCCTAAAAAGTCAGTTATTGGTATATCTAAATTTACATGAGTGTTGTCGTGAAAGTCTTCGCCTGTTGAGTCATTAGGATGCACTAGAATCCTGATTTCTTCTTCGTGTGAGAAATCGACTCTTTTATACCTAGTTGTATATCCGCGGCTATCGTCTTGTTGCACCATATTCATCAATTCATCTATATCTCGATAATATCGAACCATAGACACTCCAACTCGACGCACACCAGTAAGTTTTCTCAACTTCCCTACTGTAGACGCAACTTTTACACCACTCTTGTTAGGCGAGTAGATTCGCCACATAGCATCTGATTCTTGCTTTAATGTCCAACATTGACCAAAAAAGAACTGATCTGCGCTATATTGTGATTGTGGAGAGCTGACTTTTCCACCAATATCAAGCTCATAGTTTGAGAGGATATTCTCCCAAGGGTCTTCCCAAGTAGTAACTTTGGCAAAAGTTAGCTTTTTCATTTCAACTAAGTTAACAAACGCTTCAAACGAAAAATATCTATATATTTTTGTCGAGTCTGTTACATTCTCATCGGTTATATCCAACCTCAATGGTTCCATCTATTCCTCCTTGAGTTATAACGCCCGGCTAAGGGGTTGACAACGCACCGCCGAATTCAAAAAACACACTTAAACACTGAACTGCAATTTTGCACTAAAGTCGCCACGCGTTGGCAATCCCTCTTGAGCCGTTTGTTATAAGCAAATAAAACCTTGATTTAATTGATGTTCAACTGTTCAGAACTAGACAAAACCCATGCACTATTATGAGCTTCAAAACCAATTTTCGGATAATAACCTTGCGCTTTCGGCGCTGACAGTAAAACCAATTTACAGCTTGGGCTCAACTCTTCTTTAGTCACTAAGATCAGATATTTACCTATACCATTGGATTGAACGCTTTCATCAACGGCTAAATCAGACAGATAGCAACAATAATGAAAATCTGTCACTGAGCGAGCCACACCGACAAGTTGACCGTTCAGCCATGCGGACACAATTAAATTAGAGTTGTCGAGCATACCCTGAATAGTTGACTCATTATCCAAAGGACGACGCTCACCCAATGAAGTTTTCTTCAGTAAAGTCACGAATTGTTCAACTGAGATTGGATGGTTTACTTTGTACTCGATTTCCATTTTTCATCCTCTGGGGCTGAATTTGCTTATAACGCCCGGCTAAGGGGTTGACAACGCACCGCCGAACTCAAAAAACACACTGTAAACACTGAACTTCAATTTTGAACTAAAGCCGCCACGCGTTGGCAATCCCTCTTGAGCCGTTTGTTAAATTACATTACCTACGGATTTGGCAGAAGAATTGGAACTTTATAACAGAACGATTTATCCCAATAATGAAACGATAAGAGAACCAATAGAAGAAATTGAAGCAGCTGTCGGCAATGATTTAACTAACGCATTTACCACAACTTTACTCGGTTTCTCATTTTGACATTGAGCATCGATAGCCTCTACAACTTCATAAGCTTCTTCACGCTCGGAATCCGATATATTTAGACGCTTAACTTCAGATTTCAAGGCGCTCAGCGCCTCTTGAAGATCGCTATTAATGTTCACAACGTTTGTAGAATTGTCTGTCGAGTTATTGTTGACGCGAGCATTTGCTCCGCTAATGTTATACGTAATTGACTGCACCGCTTTTTCTGCTTCAGGCAAACCCAATTTTTGCACTTTCATCTGATAATGAGCAGGAATATCTCTTCCCATCCCCTCATGAAAACCGGGATCAATAACTTTAAATGTTTCCGTCCCACCGTTAGACATGACACGTTGAATCAAGTCATGAGGTTCGATCAGAAAATCAGAACGCATTAAGTAAATGCCTTTACTTTGGACACTCGCATTCATTACTGAGCTAGTCGTTCCGTCTGACTTTAATACCTGTATTTTGTCTTTCATCATATCTGAAAATAACATAAAGCCTCCTTTGTAATTTAACGCCCTGTTAAGTAGTGAGGCATGCACTACAAAAGCTTCCGCAACACTACGTAATCACTAAAACCGCTGCAAACCAAAAATGCCACGCATGCCGAATCTGCTTGAACAGTTTGTTATGCGTTTACTCAAAGATTTCATAATGACGTTCAACATTGACTGTCACTTTGCCCCAATGAGAAGCTTTTACTCTTTTCTGATGTTGTTCAAAAGCCACTTTATCCACGAACTCTTCATAAATATCAAATCGAAGAGGGTTTTCCGGATTTTCAATGACGCTGAAGGTAATACAACCAGACTCGTCGAGAGTAAGTCGTTTGTGATTTACCAGCTCATTTTTCACTAATTCAAGATCCGACTCAGGAACTAAAATAAAACCTTTCAATGTTACTTTTGACATGAAATTCCTTGTTACGCATAACGCCCTGTTAAGGTGTGAGCAACGCAATACCGAAGCTCTCGCATAATACCTTAATCACTTAAACCAACGCATGGTAAAAATGCCACGCGTTGCGAATCACTCTTAAACAGTTTGTTAAATGCCTTGGATTCAAGTACGAAGTGCGACACCTCTGAACATAAAAACAGTGAGATGCGATAATCATGAAGTTTGCTCCCGCCAAGAAGTAAAAAACATGAAATACACGCACCTCACTGAGAACGAAAGGTA
>NZ_SHMN01000045.1:0-7164 GCF_029478525.1 Vibrio sp. 1151_11
TGAATACATCGAGGTTGATTATAATCGGACAAGAAGGCACAGTGCTCTTGGGTATCTAAGTCCAGTTAACTTTGAAAATAAAAATGTCGCTTAATGAAGTGTCCAGTCTGGCTGGAGCAGATCACTCTGCTGTCTATCGTCACACATTATGGTTACTGAATCCTTTTAAATGGCAATCACAGCCAGTGTGTATTCTTTCGCTTATTCAGCAGAAAAACCCAGTTTGGCTTGATCTACTTAAAGAATTTGGCTTGGATGTGAAGTCACTTGCTCGCTTACAACGTGCAATTGAAGAACAGCTTCCTGAGAATAGTTTTCCCGACAGTGTTAGTACTTACAGTAAGCAATTACGGTTTCCTTGGGGGGATGATTATGTTTCGATCACCCCCGTTGTGAGTCATGCTCTTCAGTGCGAACTAGAAATAAGAGCGCGAAGTCCAGAAAACAAGTTCAGTTTTGTCTCTTCGTCACTGCCTAACTCTGCCAGTATTGGGAACCTGTGTGGCAGTTTGGGTGGGTATATGAGAGCCCTAAATTACCCGCTAGGTGTTAAACTTGCCAAGGGTGGGACGTTAGCGGAAAACCGTCAAAAGAGTGGTCATAACTTTGATGACTATCAGGTAACTAACGCCAAAATTTGTCAGGTACTAAATCGCCTAATTGGGTCTGAGCCAGCCAAAACACAGCGGCAAAGAGAAAAAGCTCGTCAGGTTAGAAGTAAGATTTTACGAAAGCAAATAGCCTTATGGATGCTTCCACTCATTGAGTTAAGAGATATCGCCGAATATGAACCCAATCAGCAGCAACTAGATCATGACGACACCTTAGCTCAAGCCTTTTTGTCGTTACCAGAATGGGAGCTTGTCTCTTTGGCTGGTGAGTTTAACCGACGCTTACATCTCGCGTTTCAAAATAATATTTATTCTGCCAAGTTTGCTTATCACCCAAAACTGATGCAGGTAGCTAAAGCCCAAGTGACATGGGTGCTTGAGCAACTTAGTAAGCCAATTAACAATCAAGATATGGTGACGGGGGAGCAATATATCTACCTGTCGTCAATGAGAGTGCAAGATGCGGTAGCGATGAGCAGTCCTTATTTGTGTGGCGTTCCTTCGTTAACGGCCATTTGGGGGTTCATGCACGATTATCAAAGGCAATTTAATCAATTAGTTAACAATGGTTCCCCAGTTGAGTTTTCGAGTTTCGCTTTTTATGTTCGAAACGAGAATATTCAATCAACAGCGAAGCTGACAGAACCAAACTCAGTCGCCAAAGCTAGAACGGTTTCTAATGCGAAACGACCAACCATTCGCAGTGAACGATTGTCGGATCTAGAAATAGACTTAGTTATCAGAGTTCATAGTGAAAGCCGAATTTCAGATTTTAGATCAGCGCTTAAAACGGCCCTTCCTGTTGCTTTCGCCGGAGGGGCATTATACCAACCACAGCTATCGATGCAGATTGAGTGGCTTAGAACATTTACAGGCAGGAGTGAACTTTTCCATGTTTTAAAAGGATTACCTGCATACGGGCGATGGTTATACCCAAGTGAAAAGCACCCTACTAGCTTTGATGAGTTAGAACGGTTGCTCACTCAACGTGATGACAACTTGCCTGTTTCTCTTGGCTACCATTTGTTAGAGCATCCAACTAAGCGGGATAACGCAATCACAGGTTGTCATGCTTATGCGGAGAATGCGATAGGGCTAGCTAAGCGAATAAACCCGATAGAGGTCCGTTTTAGTGGACGAGATCACTTTTTAAACCACGCCTTTTGGTCGATAGAATGCAGTAGCGAAACTATTCTTATAAAAAACTATAGGGATTAATCGCTTATGGAACTTTGCACTCAGTTGAACTATGTCCGATCACTTTCTGCTGGCAAGGCTTATTTCTACTATCTATCCGAAAGTGGTGAGATGTGTCCCCTTAATGTAGATAGAACCCGATTGCGCGCACCAAAAGGGAATTATTCAGAAGCATATAAGGGGAACAAGTTCGTCGACAAGAATGTTGCCCCCCCAAGACTTGGCATATTCAAACCCTCAGTTCATCGAAGAGTGCTATGTAAAGCCCGGCGTTGATGAAATCTATTGCGCATTTTCACTTCGAATTCGGGCCAATTCGTTAACCCCAGATATCTGTAGTGATGATGAAGTACGCAGTAAACTGTCTATGTTTGCTAAGATTTATAAAGAGCTCAACGGATACAAAGAGTTAGCTAATCGTTATGCGAAGAACATCTTGCTTGGTACTTGGTTATGGCGAAATCGTGAGTGCAGAAATATCACTATTGAAGTGACGACCAGTGAATTGGATACCTTCGTTGTCGAACATGCTCAAAAACTCTCGTGGTATGGTCATTGGGATGGTAATTCAACAGAATGCTTAGAAAGGCTTACAGCCTATATGGAGCGAGCATTGTCTGACCCAAGCGAATACTTCTACATGGACATCAAAGCAAAACTGCGGGTTGGCTGGGGAGATGAGGTTTACCCAAGCCAAGAGTTTTTGGATAGTCGAGAAGATGGAATCCCTACTAAGCAGCTAGCCACAGTAGAGCTTTTGAGCGGAAAAGAAACCGTCGCGTTTCACGGACAAAAAGTTGGTGCGGCGTTGCAATCGATTGATGATTGGTGGCATGAAGAGGCTGATAAGCTATTAAGAGTGAATGAATATGGAGCTGACCGAGAGTACGTTATAGCAAGGCGACATGTGTCCCATGGAAATGACTTTTACCAATTAGTCAGAAATACAGAGAATTGGATTGAGACAATGACAGTTTCTCAGACCATCCCAAATGACGTGCATTTTATTATGTCGGTCTTAATCAAAGGTGGACTGTTTAACTGTTCAAAGTCAAAGTCAAAAGCGAAGGCTAAGTAAGGGACAACCATGACCAAGCGTTACTACTTCTACATACGTTATATTCCTGCCCATGCTGACTTCGAACTTTTGGCGGGTCGATGCATTCATCAAATGCATATGTTTATGGTCAATAACCCACAAGTGATGAACCGAATAGGCGTTAGCTTTCCAAGCTGGGGTGAATCTTCAGTTGGCCAAACTATAGCCTTTGTTGCTGAAGATAAAGATATGATGATTGGGCTCTCTTTTCAGCCCTATTTTTCTTTGATGATAAATGAAGGTTTATTCGAACTATCGAGTGTCTGCGAGGCACCTGAGAGCTTGGGGGAAGTAAGGTTTGTTCGCAACCAAATGATTAACAAGAGCTTTTTAGGCTCGAAGAAACGGCGAATTAAACGTAGCATGGTGAGAGCCGAGCTTTCTGGGGCTGAACAACGATTACCAGTCGCGGTGGAAGAGCGTGTAATCGATAGCTTTCATAGAATACCTATTTCTAGCGGTTCATCAGGGCAGGATTTTATTCTGTTTATTCAAAAGGAGTTTGTAGGTGAGCGTGCTGAATCCAGTTTTAATAGCTATGGTTTTTCAACCAATAATGAAAAAAGAGGGACTGTTCCTGACTTGATGCTTTAACCCTTTTTTGAAAACTCTTGTTCAGATAAACAAAAACAATGACTTACAACATTTAAATATTATAGGGTATTTTTTTGATTTGTGACTTTAAGCACGCAGAATCAGAGACTTGATGACTATGCTTTATAGTGACCTGCCGCATAGGCAGCCAAGAAAATCATGCGTAACGCTTTTGCAAGTCCATCGTTGTGACCTGCCGCATAGGCAGCTAAGAATAGGTCAGGAAGAAAGCAACCGACCTGCTGGACAAGCAGTTAATAAACGAAACCATCAAGTTTTTGGCTTGGTGGTTTTTTTGTTTAAAAGGTTCCCTATGTATTTAAAAAGACTTGAAGATATTGATGTTAATTTCAATGACTATGAGGTAGGACTTGAACGATATGTTAGGTGTACTTGGGGCTTGAACATGTATAGGCATCATGTGTTTCGTGCAAACCTGCCAGACACATTTGTGTTGGAGATCAACCGAATCAATGAATCTTTGGGTATTGCGGTAGAAACCATTGATCTGAAAGAGTATAGAGACAACTTTAGGTCGTCAGAAAAGCTGAATAAGCCTATTGAGGACAATGAATACCCTAATTGGATCTGGTTTTACGGTGTTGAAGCGTTAAAGGATGCAACCTTTGCAGGTTGGTTACGTAGTCGGTTAATAGTCCGATCAATAGAGAATTCTCTAATTATCTTTGTTGATTCTAGTGACGATTATCGAGGTATTTTGGGTGACAACAGGGTCTTTTCTATCAATCTAGGACGTTACTACAAACGGATATTGACGACTTAAATTAGGGTTGTTGGCGATTCAGGTAGTTTTGGTCTGTTCCAGCCAGACTGGACGCTTCATTAAGTAACATTTTGATTTTCAAAGTTAACTGGGCTTAGATACCCTAGGGCACTGTGCCTTCTTGTCCGATTATAATCAACCTCAATATATTCAAAGATCGCTTGGCGCATCTCGTCTCGCGTCATGATTGGCTCATATTGGATCGCTTCAATTTTCATTGAATGGAAGAAGCTCTCAACACAAGCGTTGTCCCAGCAGTTTCCTTTTCTGCTCATACTTTGCTTTAGATTATAAGCGGTTATGAGGTCTCGATAGTCTTTTGAGCAATACTGGCTGCCTCGATCACTGTGAACGATTACTTGCTCAGGGAATCCGCAACGGAACAAGGCATTGATAGCACATCACAGACTAGCGTAGCAGTCATTCTGGTATCCATCGACCAGCCGACTACTTGTCTTGAGTAAAGATCAATAATTACCGCCAAGTACAGCCAACCTTCGCTTGTGGCAACGTAGTTGATGTCACCCGCCCACTTTTGATTCGGAGCCGCTGTGTTAAAGTCCTGAGCTAGCAGGTTCGGAGCAACAGGCATTTTATGCTTGCAGTCTGTTGTACACTTAAACTTGCGCGCGGCTTTCGGAGTTAAATCCTGACGCTTCATACTGGCTGCAATGGTTTTAACATTATCACTGCTATCACTGCTATCACTGTTCTCAACAAGTTCTTTCTGGATGCGCCTTGAGCCATCAAGACCTTTGCTATTGTCAAAAGCCTCTTTGACCTTTGTGCCCAGCTCTTGCTCTCGCTGACTAGTATTGATGTCTTTCTTTGAGTTCTTCCGCCACCCGTAGATTTGAGATTCATTTAGAGAAAACTGTCTTGCTGCGGCGGCAACTCACACTTTTCCTGCTAGCTTCAGAGCTTCTGCTTTAAATTCAGGGGAGTGTTTAATTCTAGTCTTCTTAGTTGTCATTGTTTTACCTCGTTAGTGATTGTACTCACTTAACTCGGTGTTCAAAAATGCTGGTGCGGATCACCTTACGATGAAGCGCAATCCTTTACTTATTGTGGTAAGTAAAGCAATCAAGGCCTTGCTTTAGATTATATAAAAAGAAAGACCTTAATGTGTTAGTTTTGCGAACTAGCCAAAAAACTATATCAGACAGCTTCAATTTTATTTATATGAGATGCGCGTTTTTGCTGAAGATACAATAACCAGAACGATAGTGCAGCCAACGTTGAGGCTCCAATAATAAAAATCCATGCGCTTTGGTAGCCAAAATCTTCAATAAATGAACCCATAAACATATATGTTGGCATAAGTCCTATATTTCTTATGGTGAGCAAAGTTCCGCTGATTCTTCCCCGGTGACTAGCAGGAGATTGATTGGCAATGTAAATACCTTCTTTGGTTAAGAGCAGAACCTCGGCGGCGGCAAGAAAAAACCACGCAACAAACTGCATTGGGATGTTTGCATAAGAGACGACTAAGCCATACCCGACTACAAAGAGAACTCCTGACATCGCTAAGCTATTAAGTTCGCAGTGCTTAGAAGTTAGCCTCATTAGAACGGGAGTGATAAGCACGACGGAAATACTAGCAAAAGTCATTACCTGACCAAACAGAATTGCACCCTCTTTGTCAAAGGTGTGGCTGTAATACAGAGGGCTGGTTAAGGTCATTTGGTTAAGAGTAAACCAAAGCAAGGTACATAAAACCCCAAAAACAAGAAGGCGAGGGCGTTCTTTCAAGACTGACCAAACCCCTCCATCGGTACTCTTTTCTAGGTCAGATACCTCTTGTTCATTTTCAATGTGATTGGGTTTAGCTTTGACGTAGAAAGCTACAACCAGTATCCCAAGGAAAATAGCTAAACCATTTCCCCAATAAACCCACTCTGTGTGATTCCAGAAAAGATATCCTGCTATCACCGGACCGACCCCTGAACCGAGATTGTAGGCAAGATAGCTTAGTGACATAACTGCATCACGGTTTCCAGGATTAGAGTGATCGGCAACTAATGCATTACTAGCTGGTACTGCGATACCTATGAAAAAGTATCCTAGGAACAATAGCCCTGGTGCAACCAAATGGTGCTCTGCAAAAAAACCACAAGCGATAAGGACTAAAGCCCCAAGCAGCTCACCAATCACCATTATATTTTTATGGCCATATGCATCAGAAAGTTTGCCACCAAGGAGGCTACCAACCATGTAGGTACCAGTAACAACCATGACTAACGTACCAGCTACCGAAGTCGAGTAACCCTGTTTTTGAGTTAGCAGGAGCACCATGAAAGGTATAATAAAATTGCCTAATCCTAGAATAAATCTAGCAATGGCAAGATAATAGATATCTTTCGGTAATCCTTTATATAATGAAAATAAATTACTAATCCGTTGTAGCATACTTAAGCCTTAGTTTTCTGTTGTTGTCATGAGTTTTCATTAGTATCTACCCTAATAAAAATAATGTTTAAGTAATCTGTCATCGAGAGTTGGGATATGTATACCTATGCTTTCTAGACTCTCTTGAGTTAACTTAGAGCATATTTTTGATGCTCCTCCCTTAAGTGTAATTTGGTTTAATTCATCATTCGACATTGTAAAGTAATGCCTTATGAAATAAGGGACAGGGATAGATTCTCCTTGTTCAAGCTGTACTTTTAACTGTTTTATAAAACCTTGGAAGCTGATCAGCTCAATACTTTTGTTTACGTGATTGTTGTACTTACAAATAATGTCTTTTAAGTGTATGCGCCCCATAATCCCACGGGGCGTTTTAATTTCAGTGTGAGACGTTCCAAGGCAGAAGAGAGTTAATATCAGGCTCTGGCTTTGCCAGTTCTTTCATACATTTGACCATGTAATCGTAGAGT
>NZ_SHMN01000046.1:0-7146 GCF_029478525.1 Vibrio sp. 1151_11
AAGCTCTGCAATGAAATTGCACACAAATTAAATACGCGCCCACGCAAAAGACTTGGGTATAGGACACCAACGGAGTATATTCATGCGCATCTGTAGAAAGTGTCGCACTTCAAACTTGATACTAAGCCTATTGGTAACTCACATCTGGTTGCATCACCCAGCCTATTTTTCCTTTGTGTAAACCATGCAAAACGCGAACTTGATACCAAGATGTCTGAATACCCTGCACATCCATCGTGGCAGAATCTAGAACTTCAATTCGGCTGCCATTACTTAGGCGATCAATAAGCAACTCTTTGTTGTTTAAACCATATGCAGCATGGATATCTGGTTTCTTTAGTAACCAGGATCCATTGTTGTTTGAAGCAATAACTAGCTCAGGCTCGGATTTTTCTGCAAGATTATAGTTGTTAGTTGTAAAAGTCTCACCAGTTTGGTTGATGATGGAACCTGAATTATGTTGATTGTTATTAACTACTTTCGGAGATGCATTTAAGTAACTTGCACAAGCTATAGCCGTACCAATAATTGTTGCGATTGATGCTGATTTTACCAATTTACTCATAATTTCAGTCTCTTACTTTAACTTACGTCAGAGAATTATATCAGAGGTTAGAGCTTGTCCAAAGTCTAAGTAAATAGGTATAACGCCGCATTAAGTGGTGAGCGACGCTAAACACTAATGCCTCGACAAACCACTTAAAACGGAAAAACTGAATTTACACTAAAACCGCCAAGCGTTGCGAATCCGTCTTAAATGCTTTGTTATATGCGTACTACTTGCTTGGCTAATTTACTCAATAGATTAAGATTTAATGGCTCTTTGTAAACTTGCTCAAAAAGACTGTAAACAGGTTTATCGTGCTCTTGCAAATAATTAAAACTCTTCTTGGAACCCAAAAACCACATACCACGAATTTCAAAGTATAGCTCCAATAGCTCGTGTTGAAGCCAAGTTCGACGATAGTTTCCGTCTAAATTACCATCATTTGCTCGTTCAAGCATTTTAGTAACCCACTCTTGAATATGTGCTTTATTTACATCAGAAATTGGCTCCTTACCGTCAGCAAGCTTTTGCTTAACTCTGGCAATGTAGCTCTTACCTAAACCACGTGTATCATGAATTGCTTTTCCATCTCCGAACCTTAACGACGCCTCTGGAATTGAATCGAGAAACGCAGTCGGGTAAACCCACACATCAAGGAATATCCCATGAAACAACCTAGCATCTTTATGCTCTTCTGGACGGTCCCAGAAACAGGCAATATCTATATCACTAGTCTCCGTTGCTTCATTTCGAGCATAAGAACCATAGAGGATGATAGTATGCGGAGCATATTTTTCTTTCAGCTCTTCAACTGCTAACTCAAGAATATCGTTCATTTTTCCTCCAGGCATATAACGCCCGGCTAAGGGGTTGACAACGCATAGCCGAACTCAAAAAACACACTGTAAACACTGAATTTCAATTTTGTACTAAAGCCACCACGCGTTGGCAATCCCTCTTGAGCCGTTTGTTAGGCCAACCAATTGACACCGACACTTTCACAACCAAAGGACGAGCTTTTTGTAAACTTGAAACAAACTAACCGATTCATTTATAAACCAAAATGCTGAATCAGCAAAGAAACAAAAAAACTCAAATTGAGCGGTTTGGAAGAAAAGTGACGAGCGTAGCATACTCGGCGGACGTTTGGATGCTGAAGGTTATTTTGCCGCTAAACTCACAACGAAAAGCAACTCAACACGATCAAGAAACGACAAATATGTGATGATTATTTATTGCTTAAGTTCAGCCGGAGAACATGGGATTTACCGTTCAATTTCAACTCGTTTTAGCTGATAAAACTCACACTGCCTAACGCCGCGTTAAGTGGTGAGCAACGCTAAACACCTATGCCGCGACAAACCACTTAAAACGGAAAAACTGAATTTACACTAAAACCGCCAAGCGTTGCGAATCCATCTTAAATGCTTTGTTAGTTTACTTCTCACACCAATCGCACGATTTAATTAAATTGCACATTTGGCTCGATACCCTATAATATTACTGCACTTACAGACTTGGAGCTTAACCATGTACACATTAACAGCAAATGATGCCAAACGTAATTTCGGTGAACTGCTTCTAAACGCTCAACGTGAGCCAGTTAAAATTAGTAAAAACAATAAAGATGCCGTTGTTGTGATGTCGATTAGAGACTATGAAGAACTTGAAGTCATGAAAGCCGATTACATAAAACATTGTTTTGAGTCCGCAAAAGCAGACTTAGCCCAAGGCAATATAGTTGACGGTGAAAACTTCCTAAACGCGTTGTAAGTAAAGTATGCACAAGAGTAAATATAAACTAAGTAAATTAGCACAGGCTCATTTACATAAAATCAAAAATTATACCGTTACAAACTTTTCCGAGATGCAGTGGAACGCATACAAAGACACTCTTCTTACTGGGTTTCAGATGCTCGCCGACAACCCAGCTGTAGGCAGAAGCTGCAACGATTTATATCAAAATGGTTTTTACTTCCCTATAGGCAAGCATACGGCTTACTTTACCAAGGAAGACAGTTTTATTTTGGTCGTTGCAGTCCTTGGGCAATCGCAATTGCCACAAAACCATCTGCGATAATTATCACACCCTAGCGTATTGAGTTAGGGTGCAATTTTGATTGGTAAACTAACGCCCGCTTAAGGGGCAGCCAACGCCACTACCAACTTACTGCATAACACCGTAACCACAAAAACCAACGCATAGTAAAAATGCCGCGCGTTGGCTGTCCCTCTTGAAGCGTTTGTTAGGGATTATTTTCCACTTCAATTTCAACTTGTCGAATAAACCATGCTAGAGTTGCAGGATTTACTTTTCCTTGCCCCCAGTGAGTACTAGTATCCCTAAAGCACTTAGCTAACGATTGATTGACTTTAGGCATAAGCGATGGTTCAAAATCAGCAAATGGTTTTCTACCATACACAAACTCGTACTCTCGAAAGCCTCTGAGTTGCCAATAAGTACCGTAAAAATCAGCCGCATGAGCTCGCAACCAAATCCACATAAACTCAGGGTCGTTTACATTAGGGGCTTCAGAATGACATTGACCACAAAGTAGCACTAGATTCGATGGCAGTTCTGAACCGCCTAAGGCGCGTGGGATAATATGACAACGCTGTAATTTACGCTTGTGGGCACATCGCCAACACAAAATTTCAGCTTCAGCCCAGTCAACAGATAAGCCACTTTAATCTTGATGGACTTTCCAGTATTCAACGATTTCTTTAATACTTGTGTCCATATCCACCTCATAATTCCTAACGCCCGGCTAAGGGGTTGACAACGCACCGCCGAACTTAAAAAACACACTGTAAACACTGAACTGCAATTTTGCACTAAAGTCGCCACGCGTTGGCAATCCCTCTTGAGCCGTTTGTTATGTCTTCGGTGCAAAAACCAGTTCGAATTTAGTAAGCTATCAAGTACATTACCCCCAACAGCACGCTTAATACATCGTATAAGGATACATTATGTCTAAAGTTGCCATTATCACTGGCGCTAGTCGCGGGATTGGTAAAACTATTTCTCATTACTTTGCTCAAGAAGGATACTCTTTAGTATTACTTGCCTTAAATACCGAAAACCTTGAGCAAGCTAAAGCAGAGTTAAAGTCCCGGTATTCGTCATGCTCCGTGAAGACACTATCAGTCGATTTCAATAACCCTTCTGAAGTTGAAACCATTATCACCTCAATCATCAAAGAACATGGAAACATTGATGCAATGGTTAACAGCGCGGGTGTATTAGCCGCTGGTAACACTAACCTTCCCTTAGCGAAGCTTTCTGAGCTAGTAAATGTAAACCTACTATCTACTATCACTGCTTGTAATTTGGTTGCTGAAAAAATGAAACAGCAAGGCTACGGGGAAATATACAACCTTGGCTCTACTGCTGGTTTAGTACCAGTCCCTAAAATTGCTGCATACTCAGCAACAAAAGCTGCAATTGTTAGCTATAGCCAATCGCTTTATCACGAGCTGCTTCCTTTTGGAGTAAAGGTCTGCTGTTTATGTCCTAGTGTCGTGGATACCGATATGACTAATGATGGGCGTATTGCCAATCGTTTAAAGATTGAAAAACAAGATCTAACAAAAGCACTCAGCTTTATTCGAAGTCTATCTCCTGGAGCAGCTGTCAGTACATTATCTATACGCTGTAGTGTCATAGACTTGGAGTAACCCTTAACCTCCCAAGAGGACATAACGCCAAATTAAGGTGTGAACAACGCCACCACCTTACCTAACGCATTGTGCCATAAACACTAAACTTGCTTGAAGTGAAAGCGCCGAGCGTTGTGAATCACTCTTAAATTTATTGTTATGTACGTGCTCCCTCTGGCACGATCATAGGCAGGTCTGTACAGCCAAAGTCTAAACCAAACTGGCTTAGCAAACAGGTAAGCTGGCCTCTATGGTGAGTTTGATGATTGAAAATATGTTGGCAAAACTCACCAACGGTCCTTTGAATCACCTGTCCTTCTGTTGTCGTGTACCTGACTATTTGGTTACAGCTATCAGCGGTAAACTGATTAGTGATTTCAATGTAGATCGAGTCTACAAGTTCTCGTAATTCAGAGAGTTCGTCTAGATTCGAAGCGAACGTGTCAGAAACTGACTTAGAAACGGGTAATTTCTTTAAAACTGTAGCTTCAACTGATACTAGCTCATTTGCTACAAGGCGCTGGAGCATAATCAAGTCACCGAACAAGATATGATTCCAGTGAGCCATGATTGTAGGGAAAAATGAGCTGGTATTCTGATGCAATTGCTCATGAGTCAGCTGACTGCAAACACCAAGTAACTGCTTATTCATTCGCTGATTATACAGCGCCAACATTCTGAAATTTGAGGATAAATTCATTTGACCTCCAAAGTACATAACGCCCAATTAAGGGGTGAACAACGCCTCCACCCAACCCAGCGCATTGTGCCATAAACACTAAATTTGAAGTAGAAGCAAAAGTGCCAAGCGTTGAGAATCCCTCTTAAATTGCTTGTTAGCTTTTTACACTATGCTTCTTGCGAATATGCTTTTTAAGGTTTTTCTTTGACACAGTCACACCACATTGAGGACATTCGGTAGTTTCAATGATGAGCATATATTTTAGGTTAGGCTCTTCAAGCGAGTAAATCACTTCATTGTTAGAATCTAACACGCACAACTTACCCAATAAAAAGCCGCCATTGTTTTTACATACCAATTCAAGTTTACGTTTTTTGCCGTTATTAACTATTAATTCAGTTCGAGATTTGTCGTAACTAACTCGGCACGATTTAACAACGCCTATAGTGCTATTTTCAGGCAAAGACTCAACGTCAAATTTATGGAAAGAAAGTAATGATGTTGGCTTTTGAGAGGATAACTTAGGAGGATGCATACAAGCATGTTGATACCACGGAGGACCAAGAGGAGCATCTACCCAAACGCTTCCGCCATTATGACGAATGAAATAAACTTCGTCATGACACTCAGGGCACGAAGTAGAGAAACAAGTACTCTCTTTAGATTCTCGATACCCACTATAATCATTTATTGCTGAGTTTCCGGAGTCAATACAACCACCGTGAATATGTATGGGAATGCACTGTCCGCCGACATATCTAAATTCGATGGGGTTTCCACAACGATTACAACTAGACATAACTACATAGACTCTTTTATTCGATGAAAGCTAACGCCCGGTTAAGGGGCAGCCAACGCCACAACCAAGCTTCCGCATAACACCGTAACCACAAAAACCAACGCATAATAAAAATGCCGCGCGTTGGCTGTCCCTCTTGAACCGTTTGTTATGTTTAAGCTTCAATGACTTACGTTTTTTTTCAAAACCAAGATTAACTCAGCATTGACTCACAAACAAAAGGCAAAACCTAAAAAACTGAATTTACTCATAACTTTTGAAAAGCAGACTTGGGCTTTTAACATTTCAAGCTTTGACAACTAGAAACTTAAAACTGATTTCTGATTGAGCCAACCGCCCTAACCTCGCACTTACTCGAAAATTGAATGAGGCAACTCTCTGAATTTCCAGCGCCAAAGAATAATTGTCCGGAAAACAGCGCCCACTGAAGCCAACTTGCCGACAAACGTAAAACCAATCAGCCGAGGGAACAAAGAAAAACCATAATCCACTGATTTTTGGTGATTAAGCATAACGCCCGGCTAAGGGGTTGACAACGCATAGCCGAACTCAAAAAACACACTGTAAACACTTAACTTCAATTTTGCACTAAAGTCGCCAAGCGTTGGCAATCCCTCTTGAGCCGTTTGTTATGCAAATTCAATAAGATAAACCGACTTTACACGACCAAAAGCCACCATTGCAATGGTTGAGTGATTCAAGAATCAACCCAAGTAGGAGCCGTGATAAATAAGCCGCGAAAACAAAGTCCACCTTTCAGCAACAAACCAAGCTTTTGAATGAGACAAACTCACCGAGCAAGACTTTCAGCAATTGTGAAATGATCGAATAACTTGCCCTTTCCACACTTTGCGCCCACTAAACTGACAACACGCCAGCGCTAAAACCGATTGAGGCAAACAAAGAACTTTGCCTATTTTACGGTTTGAGTTAACCATAAATTTGAGGGTAAAAATGCTCATTTGCCGACAACACAAAACGAATGGCCGGAGAAATCCCAAAAGATTGAACCCCTAAATTTACCTGAGTTGCATAACGCCCGGTTAAGGGGCAGCCAACGCCATTACCAAGCTTCCGCATAACACCGTAACCACAAAAACCAACGCATGATAAAAATGCCGCGCGTTGGCTGTCCCTCTTGAACCGTTTGTTATGTTTAAGCTTCAATGACTTACGTTTTACCAAAACCAAGATTAACTCGGTTTTGACTGACAAACAAAAGCCAAAACCTGAAAAACTGAAACGACTCATAGATTTGAAAAACAGACTTTGAATTTCGGCAATTCAAGCCCAAAAACCTGTGATCAAAATATTGATTGAGCCAGCCGCACCGTAAGCGCATCATAAACCCCACATTCTAATCAATATCGGTACGTCCTAAGATCAAATCTCCAACCTCAAGGAGATCTGAAATGGCAAAACGGCGCACCAACAAAGAATGGCAAACCCTGTTTGAAA
>NZ_SHMN01000047.1:0-7100 GCF_029478525.1 Vibrio sp. 1151_11
CTTGGACGTGACCAATTGAAGTTCTTTCACGGATTCATTTTGACCAAGCTAACTTGCCGAAAATACGGAACGAATTCTCAATGAAATCGTAGCTTTGACCTTAAAAACCCATCAAACACATAACGCCCGGCTAAGGGGTTGGCAACGCACCACCGAATTCAAAAAACACACTGTAAACACTGAACTGCAATTTTGCACTAAAGTCGCCAAGCGTTGGCAATCCCTCTTGAGCCGTTTGTTAGCTGCTGCACTTTAGCCGGAGATTTACTACCCAATAGCTTAATTTAAAACACATTATTGCTTTCAATCGATAAAGTAAAACGAACAACTGAGAAACTAAAACCTAATCCACGAAACGCACTTGGAAAAGAAGAAATAACAGCAAAACTTGACGAGTTTCTAGAGCTTAATTTACAAAGAATTATGTCGAAGAAGCCAACAACCAAGTGCGCGAAATCCATTTAGCGCAAAAGAGCTTCAAAACCAAAGAAGCCGCACCAAAGAAATAAACAAACACACCACTTCCCGTAAGAAGACTTCGGTTAGTTCAAACACTTCACGAACAGTGCCACTGGCGAGATACGTGGAAAAGTGCTGACTTTCAGGTGTAAAGCTAGAGCCTCAGACTAAGAAAAATAAACACGTAATTTGATGATTTTTCTTAACCTCAGCTAACGCCGCATTAAGTGGTGAGCAACGCCTACCACCCGACCTAAACCATTGTGCCGTAAACACTAAAGCTAATTCAAACTGAAAATGCCAAGCGTTGGGAATCCGCCTTAAATGCTTTGTTAAGTGCAAAATTCAGGTAACTCCCCAATAAAAAGTTCATCTTCACACTCTAACTTCGTTTGCTTAGCAACTTTATACATATTTCCAGCGTTGTCCCGCCATGAACACCCAACAATTTTAGGTAAGTTTAAAAACTCTTCAGGGGGAGATTCGATGTTTGATATTGCACCTACAACCCTAGTATGTTTGTTCCACTCAAGAGCCCAAAAGAAATCATTTTTCACTGAACTCTTTTTGATAATAACTTTAAAGTATCCGTCTGCTGTAACTACATTACAGAAGCAGTCCCAGTTTTTTGTCCTTTTAATTATTTCAATTATCTGTGGGTTCCCCCAATCTTGTTCCGGATAATGACCAAGCAACCAAAAGCGCCCTGGTTCCAATGTGCTAATAGCGCTTTCGCATAATGGATTAACAGTAGTGATAAGAGAGAAGAAACCTTGAATATGCATTAAAGCTAAGTTCTTAACGTAATCCCTATTCATTTGAGGGGGAGCAATTAGCCCTACACTCATATTGCTTGGAGCAGCGAGGTCAAAGCTTGATGAAGAGTCTTTAACTAGGTGACCTTTTTTATCTGGGTGATAATCATTACTAGCTTTATGTATAGCTTGAACATCAATATCTCTATCATAGGTACGCGCAGATGAATTAAACAACGATACACTGGATATATGACGCTCAAAGTTCGACTTTTTATTGTTGCACACAACACATGCACGAAAGATAAAATTGAACGTAGTATCAGACAAGCATCTTGAAGGTACAAAGTCTCTTGCGATCAAGTGTTCCTTGTTTGAGTCTACATTGCTTTTTAAACCAATAACTTCATTACAGTAAAGGCATCGCTGATTAGATTTCACGAGTGATTTTCTGTACCAAGAAACTGGTTGTTTAGGCTTAAAATTATAAACTTGCACCATAATATCCTTTGCACTTAACGCCCGCTTAAGGGGCAGACAACGCTACTACCAAGTTTCCGCATAACACCGTAACCACAAAAACCAACGCATAGTAAAAATGCCACGCGTTGGCTGTCCCTCTTGAAGCGTTTGTTAGGCGAATTATACTGGTTTGGCATCTGGAACATCGTATATATGATCCGTAATTTCACTAATCAGTCGATGGTCAAGGAGAACCTGAAGGATAACTTTAACTGTTTTTTCGCATGGTACAATTTTGTCATTTTCAAAGTTCAGCCCCCAATTTCTTTTATTATTTACTGAAATAAGGTTTTTAATAAAGTTAGCTTGTTTATAAATCCCTTTTTCTTCAATGACAGCCATGCGACGTAATTGAATAGAATTTGAGCCGACATACTCAACGATTGATGAAACATCAGAAAATAATGAACTAAAGCCAGGATTCTTTTGAAGTGTATCAAAAACCTGAACATATTCTTCCTTGTGCTTCATTGATGATTCGAAGCCTTTTTTGTTAGCAATAAACGCAGTATCGTTAATCACATAGAAATCAAAATTTTTCTCAATGGAAAAAGCGTTGTTCTCAACACCTTTAAGCTCACCATTTTTGAACACCATGTTGACAAATTTTTTCGGATAAGATGTTTTCCAAGTTGACGTTGACCTTTTAACAGCGTAAACCACCACACCATCTTTTATAAACTTTACAACGTAACCTTTAGCGCCAACTAGATCACTGACGCTCTTAACACGATGTTCAACTTCTGGTAAGTCAACCTGTGACTTAAGCAATTTGAAGTCTGTACTATCAAAAGCGATTGTTAAACAGCTATTTTCATTTGTTTGCGATATGTATGTGTAAGGAGAATGCTCAGTAATTCTGTTAACTTCAGCACGAACAAAACCTTTTAGGTCTTTATTTAACTCGTCTTCAGTTTGTACAAATTTACTTCTAAATTTTGCTTTAGTAGTACTTTCTTTAAATACCCATAAGTATGTATCAGCATTTTCGAAGTCAAATGCTTTAAGCGCATCAAAATCAACCATTATCATTTACCTGACCAATATAAAACTCTTGAACCTTTTGAATCTTGTATTCACCGGGACACAAATCCCCTTTTATCAAAAACCTGACGTCTCGTTCTTGACCATTAAAATCTACTGTAGCCTCATAAATTTTCCAGCCAAACATTAACAAAAGAGGATTCATTATTATCTGGCCAGACTTATATGTAATGGCAAACATCCATAATAAGAACACCGCAAAACCAAGTAGCTTTTCAGGTGTACCATAGCTAATTCCCATAAACGAAACAACGTAAGGAAAAACATAATTAATTATGTCGTTTGGAATTCCTTTTGATGACTTAACCTTAACTTTGAATGGATAACTAATTTTAGCCAACGTTAAATTTGAAAAAAATACCGACAACAACGTAATGACAATAAAAACAATAGCAATCCACATATTTGTGAATGGGATAAATTCGCAATTACTTATATCATCGAACTTACAAATTGGGCGACTCCACCAAGAAAACGGAATATCTTGAACAGCCAAGATCAACGCTAATGGTAAGTATGAACCAATGAAAACTGTAAATGCTGCAATTAAGTTAAATTGCATGACCTCTCCTTTCGCCTAACGCCGCATTAAGGTGTGAGCAACGCAACCACGAAACTTAACCATACCACCGTAAACACAAAACCCAACGATGGAATGAAAAATGCCAAGCGTTGGGAATCACTCTTAAATGCTTTGTTAACCCTATATTTGCCACTGAGTAAAATCAGTTATGTTGTCGAGGCGTACAACACCAACAGATTGCCCCAATGTAGTTCTCCAGTATGTTTCCCGCTCTACTTGCTCACCAGCACCGCTCCACTCAACCACTCGCAATGATTTTGAGTTCAAATACGGACGTAGAAGTAAATTTAAATGATTATCTAAGCCAGAGTAACCAAATAATATAATTTCCTCTGCTTCTGACAGCGTAAACTGTAGATAGTCCCAATATGTCGATAGAGCGTTTGACGCAGCTATAACTGATGGCTTGTGTTTTACATGTGTTAAAACGATGTGCTCACTTGCCTCATTACGATCCACTGAGAGCTGTTGTCTCGATAATTTCATCACTTCCTGGTTGCGGTTGACGAATAAAGGTGAACCATGTAAATGCAAGTAATAGCCGAAATTATTCCCGTATTTACGCTCGAGAGCATCTGCAGAGAAACCACGGTCAAGCATACCGTCAACCAAGTAACCGCTATAACCACTAAAAATATCGTTATCAATAAATGAGTTATACAGTAGCTTATCGTAATTGAGGGTTGCGACATGAGAGCGAGTTGTTTTGATAAAATCGACAAGAGCCGTTACAAAGGCATTTGGTAATGCCCCATCATAGTTGTGTAACTTGGTGGCTACTTTATGAATATATGTAGCTGTTATTTCAGGAAAAGACTGACCATCTTCCGTTAACCAGTGAACATCACCAGCGCCAATTCTATTCAGCGCCTTACAGTAAGTCACAGCTTGGTGAAGTTGATCGAGCTCGTGCTCCCCCTCAGGCGCACCACCTCTGCCTAAGCTCCGTTCAATTAACCCTTGCTGTTCTAGCGTTAAGAAATCTTCTTTGTTCCAAATATCTTCCAGTGCGGATTGGAGGGAGAAGTGTTGATGGTCTAAAGCCATTCCTAGACCGTTTCCAAATATTATTAATTTTCTAGCCATTTACTCGATCTCATTTTTATAGGGTTAACGCCCGGCTAAGGGGTTGACAACGCACCGCCGAACTCAAAAAACACGCCGTAAACACTGAACTTCAATTTTGCACTAAAACCGCCAAGCGTTGGCAATCCCTCTTGAGCCGTTTGTTATGCAAATTCAATGAGATAAACTGAATTTACACGACCACAATCCACAATTGCAATGGTTGAGTGATTCAAGAATCAACCCAAGCAAGAACTGCGATAAATAAGCCGCCAAAACAAAGTCCACCGTTCAACAACAAACCAAGCTTTTGAATGAGACAAACTCAACAAGCAAGACTTTCAGCAAATGCGAAATACTCGATAAACTTGCCCTTTCCACACTTTGCGCCCGCTAAATTCACAACAAACCAGCACCAAAACTCATTGAGGCAAACAAAGAACCTTGCCTGTTTTACGGCTTGAGCGAACCACGAATTTGAGGGTAAAAGTGCTCATTTGCCGACAACACAAAACGAATGGCCGGAGAAACCTAAAAAGATTGAACCCCTAAATTTACCTGAGTTGCATAACGCCCGGCTAAGGGGTTGACAACGCACCGCCGAACTCAAAAAACACACTGTAAACACTGAACTTCAATTTTGCACTAAAGTCGCCAAGCGTTGGCAATCCCTCTTGAGCCGTTTGTTAGCTGCTGCACTTTAGCCGGAGATTGACTACCCAACGGCCTAATTTAAAACACATTATTGGTTTCAAGCGACAAAGTAAAACGGACAACTGAGAAACTAATACCTAATCCACGAAACGCACTTGGCAAAGAAGAAATAACAGAAAAACTTGACGAGCTTTTAGAACTTAAATTTACAAAGGATTCTTTCGAAGAAGCCAACAACCAAGTGCGCGAAATCCATTTAAGCGCGAAAGAGCTTCAAAACCAAAGAAGCCACACCAAAGAAATAAACAAACACACCAGTTCCCGTAAACAGACTTCGGTTAGTTCAAGCACTTCACGAACAGTGCCACTGGCGAGATACATGGAAAAGTGCTGACTTTCAGGTGTAAAGCTAGAGCCTCTGACTAAGAAAAATAAGCGCTTAATTTTATGATTTTTCTTAACCCCAGCTAACGCCCAATTAAGGTGTGAAGCACGCTACCGCGATACTCAATTTGAACACCGTAATCACTGAAACTAATTCAAACCGAAAATGCCAAGCGTGCTGAATCACTCTTAAATTGCTTGTTATATGCTTTTTGTCCCCTTGATGTTCAAGCATGGGAACATTTGACCATCTAATGCGTTTTGCATGTCGCCTACAAACATTATTTTGCCATTCCTAGGAACTCGTTTTAGCGCCTTACGAACTTTAGACTTAGTTGGTGTAGCACCATCTTTTAGCTCTTGAATAATTAATTGTTCGTTAGAACCATTTGGAATTGCAGCCAATGCGTCTGCGGCAACTTGCCCCAATGAAGTTAGCATCAACTCTCCATCTTTTAACGCACCTCCGCACCAAGCAACATAGACTATTTTTTTATCAACATGCGTTTCAAAAACTGGGTACACCCTTTTATTGTGGTTTGGTAACGCATGAGTATCAGTAAACTCAAACTCAACTCCAACCGAAGGTGATACATTTTCGATGAAATAAGACTTAACGATTGCCATTACAACTCACCAACTTGTTTATTAAGTGCGTCAATTATAGTTTTGTAAGGCTCTTCCTGTCGTGACTCTAAGAAGTCTTTAAAACCACTGAGCTCTTGTTCAAAGTAATCATTTGCAACTAGTGGAAGAGAACCCGCAGTTTTCTCTATATATTCCAGAGCAGCTAAGAGGTTAATTGTGCTAAATATAGAACCTTTGTAAAACTGCAATAACTCTGGTGTTGCGTTTTTATGTAGTGACAGAACAGTTGGATAAATCAGTTGTTCCCACATATCTTCAAACTTCACACCATACTGAACTGAATAGAAAAGTATTAGTAAGGTTATATGAGTACTGTTGTCCCCTTCAATAACTAACCTTCTGAAGAAGTCATCTTTCCCACCAGATTCAGGGTATTCTCCAGTTAGTTCATTTTCTCTCAACTGTGAAATACTTTCTGAAAGTTGTTCAACCTTTTCATGAGATTTCCGTTGCATCGAGATTGACGACTCAATCTTGTCCCGAATCTCTGCGAGGTGTGTTAGTTCACTACCGAAATCATCTTTGTTAGTCTTAATCGTATCTACTATCCCAATTAACTTTTCGATTTGAGAATTAAGCGATGAACTGGAGTTAGCTTGAGAAGTGGATTGGTAGTACGAGTATATGATAGCGAGTAACGCCAAAATAATTGAAACGATTGTTCCTGAGATTGAGATATATCCTAATGCAGATTCACTCCCTGCATACAGAAATGCTGCAAATTGCACCAAAAACTGCACTAACATAATGATGAATATTACAAAAAACCATTCACGTTTTGAAAACGACTTATCTTCCATACGCTTAACTCACAATAAAAAATGGAGAGCATTATAAGGTATATTGTGCAGCTTGCATATAACGCCCAATTAAGTGGTGAACAACGCACTGGCCAAGCCGCTGCATTGCACCGTAAAGCACTTTACCTGACGCATAGTAAAACTGCCACGCGTTGAGAATCCACTTGAATTGCTTGTTATGTGAAT
>NZ_SHMN01000048.1:0-6856 GCF_029478525.1 Vibrio sp. 1151_11
CAAAAACTGCAGAACTTTGTTATGGAAAAATTCAGCTAACAAAGCGTTTAAGAGTGATTCCAAACGCTTGCCGGTTTCGCTTCGCTCAAGTATGGCAAACGTTTGTCACACCTTAACGCGGCGTTATGGCGCAAGGTGAAAAATGGATACTATCGTTGATTTAGTTAGAAAAGATCCCGTTCGATTTGAAGCACTGGAATGTGTTTACCAGCTTGAATTGCCTCAGTGCTACATAGCCGCAGGTTTTGTGCGAAACCTTGTCTGGGACTTTTTACATCGCAACGTAAAGCCGACGTCATTAAACGATATTGATGTCATTTTCTTCGATGCTGATTGTGTCGATTCAGATTATGAAAAATCACTTGAACTCAAGTTATCGGAGCAAATGCCCCAGATCAATTGGCAAGTGAAAAATCAAGCCAAGATGCACTTACAAAATGGTGACGATCCTTACCAAAGCACATTGGATGCCATGAGCTATTGGCCTGAAAAAGAAACGGCGGTAGCAGTGAGAAAAGTCGAGCACGATCGTTACGAATGTATATCAGCCTTTGGTTTCGAGAGTTTATTTCAAGGTTTAATCACACATAATCCTAAACGAGCATATGGAACCTTCGAAAATCGAGTAAAGTCAAAGGGTTGGTTAGTTATATGGCCTAACTTGAGAATTGCGCCATAACAAACGCTTCAAGAGGGACAGTCAACGCGCGGCATTTTTACTATGCGTTGGTTTATGTGATTACGGTGTTATGCGGTAAGTTGGTAGTAGCGTTGTCTGCCCCTTAAGCGGGCGTTAAATTCACTAACTATAGTATTTTGAAATGCTGTTCTATATAATCTGCTCGGAATTAAATATGAGTAAGGTTTGATATGGAAAACACAAGTACTAAGCAAGTAATTACCGCGCCAGTGGCATCAATCATTGTTACTTTGACAATATGTTTGACCCTGTTGTTTGCATTGGGATCTTTCAAGGCGTCAAATTTAGATTATGCGACAGTTAACTTTGATGGTGGTTATAAAAAAATTGGAGTCATCAGCGAACAACGTAGCTTTTCAGATGTTGAGGTCAAGTTTAATGACAAAGTGTTATGGTCAGGCTCATTAGATTACGTTGCTGGTGAAATTGCGAATAGCATAGCATCTGAAAAAGAACCTCAGAATATCACATGGAAAGAAGGTGTTACCTTAAACGGGACAGCCGGTGTTTCATGGGATGGAAGTGAAAGCTCGTTTAAGCTAACGATGGAAACAATCGATTTAGTATCAACTAAGGAAGTTCCATTGGTAGTTCAAGACGTTATTACACAACTACGCACGTTGGACAGAAAGGTTAAAGACGAAAACGATATTAGTGCAAAGCAAGCATTAACTTTTTCAGAAGCTCCTAGCGCTTCATTTACTTTGACTAAGTTTCTTGCTGCATTAAGAAACATGTAAGCCGTTAATTTAACAAAGCATTTAAGAGTGATTCCCAACGCTTGGCATTTTCAGTTCAAGGCTGGGTTTCGTGTTTAAGGCGCAATGGTTTAGGTCTGGTGGTAGCGTTGCTCACACCTTAATGCGGCGTTATGCAACTCAGGTAAATTTAGGGGTTCAATCTTTTGGGATTTCTCCGGCCATTCGTTTTGTGTTGTCGGCAAATGAGCATTTTTACCCTCAAATTCGTGGTTAACTCAAACCGTAAAATAGGCAAATTTCTTTGTTTGCCTCAATTGGTTTTAGCGTTGGCGCGTTGTCAGTTTTGCGGGTGCAAAGTGTGGAAAGGGCAAGTTAATCGATCATTTCGCATTTGCTGAAAGTCTTGCTCGGTGAGTTTGTCTCATTCAAAAGCTTGGTTTGTCGTTGAAAGGTGGACTTTGTTTTGGCGGCTTATTTATCACGGTTCAGGCTTTGGCTGATTCTTGATTCACTTAACCAATATTTTGATTGTTTTCTTAATCAAATTTGGTGCAATTTCTGGTTTATCTTATTGAATTTGCATAACAAAGCATTTAAGACGGATTCGCAACGCTTGGCGGTTTTAGTGTAAATTCAGTTTTTGCGTTTTAAGTGGTTTGTCGAAGCATTGGTGTTTAGCGTCGCTCACCACTTAATGCGGCGTTAAATTTACGAGGATATATGAGTTCAATAATCTTAGAGTTGCAAGCGGATGCAATGAATGACAGTGTTTCAATTCAATCCTTACTACGTAAGGCATACGCAATTGCCATAAAGCTATCAGTCGAAGATTCAAGACAATGGATCGAAGCTGAAATGAATGGGTATGATAGCGGCAATGAAGTACCTATGTACCGGCGTATAAAGGGGTCATTAGAAGCTGTCAATCCAGTTCGAGGTCCTATTCCTGTTCATGTCGGTGATAACGAATTGGAAGATACTATTTCGGTATTTCACTTTCGTCAGTCAATTGCTGAAATCGAAGGCATTATCAGTAAGCATGGTAAAGGCTTTCTAATTCTGTTTACAGGTTCTCAACTGTCATCACTTCAAGATGTTTTCCAATCGAATTTTCCGTTTAGGCTAAGTTTTTCAGCCACATCCTTAGTTCCTGTAGTAGATAACGTTCGCAATACAATACTGCAATGGGCTTTGAGGTTAGAACAAGAGGGTGTAACAGGCGAAGGGTTAAGTTTTAGTTCAGATGAAGTTAAAAAGGCACATATGAGTACGCAAATTAACATAAAGAATTTTCAGGGTGTTTTAGGTGACGTTACTGACAGTGAGTTAAATCAAAACCTAGAAATGACCATTAGTGAGTCAAATAATTTTGAAGAGCTCGAAAAGTATTTGGCAGAACATAATGTTCCAGAAAACGATATTGTTGAATTAAAGCGGGCAATTGACAGCGATGGAGATATTGGTTCTAAAGGGCAGTTTGGCTCAAATGTAAGCACTTGGATTGGTAACATGTGTAGCAAAGCAGCCAGTGGTGGTTGGGCAATATCTTTGGCAACGGCAGCTAACGTTTTAGGCACGGGTATTAGCAAGTTTTACGGTTTGTCTTAATAGTAAATTTAACAAATAATTTAAGAGTGATTCCCCACGCTTGGCATTTTTGGTTTGGGTCAGGTTTAGTGTTTACGGCGTCCAAATTGAGTGTTGTGGTAGCGTGGGTCACACCTTAATTGGGCGTTATGTGCTTTCGGAGAAAACAATGAAAAAGAGTATAATCATAGCCTTAGCTAGTCTTTCGTTTGGTGCCCTTGCTGACGAGAAGGCCATTGATTGCGATGCTGCGTTTACAACAATCCAGATAAATCAGTGTGCCGCTATTGAGCTTGATGCAGCGAAAACTGAGCTAGAGAAGTATCTTAAGGCTAGCTTTGAACATAACTCGTTTGACTCAGAGTTAGTCGAAGCGATGAAGCTAGCTCAAACGGATTGGCAGACCTATATGTCCTCACATTGTGACTCGGTATATACACAATGGCGTGATGGAACTATTCGTGGGGTTATGGCTATATCTTGTAAAACTAAGCTAACGAAGCAAAGAACGCATGAACTGTGGGAAAACTTCTTAACTTATATGGACAGCACACCACCAGTTTTACCGGAACCAAGTTTGTAGTAGAGCTTCAACCACGCACATAACAAGCAATTTAAGAGGGATTCACAACGCTTGGCACTTTTGCTTCTACTTCAGTTTTAGTGTTTATAGCACAATGCTTTAGGTTTGGGTGAAGGCGTTGTTCACCCCTTAATTGGGCGTTATGCAACTCAGGTAATTTTAGGGGTTCAATCTTTTGGATTTCTCCGGTCATTCGTTTTGTGTTGTCGGCAAATGAGCACTTTCACCCTCAGATTCGTGGTTTACTCAAACCGTAAAACAGGCAAGGTTCTTTGTTTGCCTCAATGAGTTTTGGTGCTGGTTTGTTGCCAATTCAGCGTGCGCAAAGTGTGGAAAGGGCAAGTTAATCGAGCATTTTGCTTTTGCTGAAGGTTTCGCTCGTTAAGTTTTCCTGATTCAAAAGCTTGGTTTGTTGCTGAAAGGTGGACTTTGTTTTGGCGGCTCATTTATCACAGTTCTTGCTTGGGCTGATTCTTGAACCACTCAACCATTGCAATTGTGGTTTTTGATCGAGTAAAGTCAGTTTATCTTATTGAATTTGCATAACAAACGGCTCAAGAGGGATTGCCAACGCGTGGCGGCTTTAGTGCAAAATTGAAGTTCAATGTTTACAGTGTGTTTTTTGAGTTCGGCGGTGCGTTGTCAACCCCTTAGCCGGGCGTTAGGCAAAGTGAGTTTTTATCAGCTAAATCTAGTTGAAATTGAGCAGTAAATTCCATGTTTTCTGGCTTAAGTTAAGCAATAAATCGTCATCACATATTTGTTGTTTCTTGATCGTGTTGGGTTGTTTAGCGCTGTGAGTTTAGCGGCAAAATAACCTTCAGCATCCAAACGTCCGCCGAGCATGCTACGCTCGTCACTTTTCTTCCAAACCGCTCAATTTGAGTTTTTGTTTCTTTGCTGAGTTAGGGTTTTGGTTTATAAATTAATGGGTTAGTTTGCTTCAAATTTACAAAAAGCCTTGTTCTTGGGTTTTGAAAGCATTGTTGTCAATCGGTTGGCCTAACAAACGGCTCAAGAGGGATTGCCAACGCATGGCGACTTTAGTGCAAAATTGCAGTTCAGTGTTTACAGTGTGTTTTTTTAGTTCGGCGGTGCGTTGTCAACCCCTTAGCCGGGCGTTAGGCAAAGTGAGTTTTTATCAGCTAAATCGGGTTTGAATTGAATGGTGAATTCCATGTTTTAATGGCTGGACTTAAGCAATAAATCGTCATCACATATTTGTTGTTTCTTGATCGTGTTGGTTTGTTTTTCGCTGTGAATTCAGCGGCAAAATAACCTTCAGCATCCAAACGTCCGCCGAGCATGCTACGCTCGTCACTTTTCTTCCAAATCGCTCAATTTGAGTTTTTTGGTTTCTTTGCTAATTTAGCATTTTGGTTTATAAATGAATCGGTTAGTTTGTTTCAAGTTTACAAAAATGCTCGTTCTTTGGTTGTGAAAGTGTGGTTGTCAATTGGTTGGCCTAACAAACGGCTCAAGAGGGATTGCCAACGCTTGGCGACTTTAGTGCAAAATTGAAGTTCAGTGTTTACAGTGTGTTTTTTGAGTTCGGCTATGCGTTGTCAACCCCTTAGCCGGGCGTTATGCTTAATCACGCAAAATCAGTGGGTTATGGTTCTTCTTTGTTCCTTTGGCTTTTCAGTTTTGAGTTTGTCGGCAAGTTGGCTTCAGTGGGTGCTATTTTCCGGACACTTTTTCTTTGGCGCTGGAAATTCAGAGAAATACCTCAATCAATTTTCGGGTAAGCGCGGGGTTAGGGCGGTTGGCGCAATCAGCAAATTGAACTTAGGTTTTTAAGTTTTATCAGCCAAATTTCAAAGTCTGATTTTCAAAATCATGAGTCATTTCCGTTTTTTAGGTTTTGGCTTTTGCTTGTGAATCAAGGCCGAGTTAATCTTGGTTTTATCAAAACGTAAGTCATTGAAGCTTAAGCATAACAAAGCGTTCAAGTGGGATTTGGCACGCGTAGCATTTTCAGTTTGCGTTAGGTTTGGTGGTTACGGCATTGTGCGGTAACTTGTGTATTGCGTGCCTGCACCCCTTAACGCGGCGTTAGCTGAGGTTAAGAAAAGTCATAGAATTAAGCGTTTATTTTTCTTAGTCTGAGGCTCTAGCTTTACACCTGAAAGTCAGCACTTTTCCACGTATCTCGCCAGTGGCACTGTTCGTGAAGCGGTTGAACTAACCGAAGTCTTCTTACGGGAAGTGGTGTGTTTGTTTATTTCTTTGGTGTGGCTTCTTTGGTTTTGAGGCTCTTTCGCGCTTAAATGGATTTCGTGCACTTGGTTGTTGGCTTCTTCGAAAGAATTCTTTGTAAATTTAAGTCTTAGAAGCTCGTCAGTTTTCCTGCTATTTCTTCTTTGCCAAGTGCGTTTTGTGGATTAGGTTTTAGTTTCTAAGTTGTCCGTTTTACTTTGTCGCTTGAAAGCAATAATGTTTTTTAAATTAGGCCGTTGGGCCGTAAATCTCCGGCTAAAGTGCAGCAGCTAACAAACGGCTCAAGAGGGATTGCCAACGCGTGGCGACTTTAGTGCCAAATTGAAGTTCAGTGTTTACAGTGTGTTTTTTAAGTTCGGCGGTGCGTTGTCAACCCCTTAGCCGGGCGTTAGCTGAGGTTAAGATAAATCATAAAATTACGTGTTTATTTTTCTTAGTCTGAGGCTCTAGCTTTACACCTGAAAGTCAGCACTTTTCCATGTATCTCGCCAGTGGCACTGTTCGTGAAGCGGTTGAACTAACCGAAGTCTGTTTACGGGAAGTGGTGTGTTTGTTTATTTCTTTGGTGTGGCTTCTTTGGTTTTGAAACTCTTTTGCGCCTAAATGGGTTTTGCGCACTTGGTTGTTGGCTTCTTCGACATAATTCTTTGTAAATTTAAGTCCTAGAAGCTCGTCAAGTTTTCCTGTTATTTATTCTTTGCCAAGTGCGTTTCGTGGGTTAGGTTTTAGTTCCTCAGTTGTCCGTTTTACTTTTTCGCTTGAAAACAATAATGTGTTTTAAATTAGGCTGTTGGGTCGTAAATCTCCGGCTAAAGTGCAGCAGCTAACAAACGGCTCAAGAGGGATTGCCAACGCGTGGCGACTTTAGTGCAAAATTGAAGTTCAATGTTTACAGTGTGTTTTTTAAGTTCGGCGGTGCGTTGTCAACCCCTTAGCCGGGCGTTATGTGTTTGATGAGTTTTTAAGGTTAATTCTACGATTTCATTGAAAATTTGTTCCGTATTTTTGGCAAGTTGGCTTTGTCGAAATGAATCCGTGAAAGAACTTCCATAGCTCACGTCCAAG
>NZ_SHMN01000049.1:0-6798 GCF_029478525.1 Vibrio sp. 1151_11
TTTTCAAACAGGGTTTGCCATTCTTTGTTGGTGCGCCGTTTTGCCATTTCAGATCTCCTTGAGGTTGGAGATTTGATCTTAGGACGTACCGATATTGATTAGAATGTGGGGTTTATGATGCGCTTACACCTAACTAAACCATTGTGCCGTAAACACTAAATTTAAAGCAAACCGAAAATGCCATGCGTTGCGAATCTGTCTTAAACGCTTTGTTAGTTGAACTGTTCGACCGACCTACATTTGGGAAATGCCGAACACCCCCAAAACTGCTTACCTTTGTTTTCACCACGCTTAGTTTCACGAACAACCATTTCTGAACCACAACGTGAGCACTGCTTTATAGCTTCTTTTGCTTCTACGATTTCTTTCACATGTTGGCGGTGCTTAATATTCGTAACAATACCTTTTTTGAGCTTAACTTCGTTTATGGCATCTACAAATTGACTATATTCTGATTCAGAAAAAACTGGTTGTTCAAACTTTTTAATGTATTCCAAGCAACCACGCGCATAAGTTACATTTTCAGGCATATCGGTTTTAAAGGTACTGTCACCGATGAAAACAACTACCGAGTGTAGTTTTTCACAGTCTATTGCCAGCAAGGATTCAAGAGTCTTAACATGCTTGTAATTTTGGTGAAGTGGATTCTGAAATTTTGATGAATGACGATAAACTTTCTGAGTCCATTGCTTTTGGCTTTTAGAGCCAAAGATCCACCCTTTCATATTTTTGGTTTCCACGACGAAAATACCAAACCTTGAGACAACAATATGGTCGATTTGTGTTGTGCCATCGTCTGTAGGTAGAGTTACATTCCGCACCAATGTGTAGTCTGAATCAGGTAACTGAGATAGTAATTTATTTACCAAAAACTCGCCAAACACACCCTTAAACCAACGACTCTTGAATATCGAAACGACAATCAACAAAGGAATGATGTACCAGACTTGAGTTAATGCACCTATTAAAATTTCGAAAATATCCACTGAACTCTCCTTGTTCAACTAACGCCCGGCTAAGGGGTTGACAACGCACCACCGAACTTAAAAAACACACTGTAAACACTGAATTTCAATTTTGTACTAAAGCCGCCACGCGTTGGCAATCCCTCTTGAGCCGTTTGTTAGGCCAACCAATTGACACCGAGACTTTCAAAACCAAAGAACGAGCTTTTTTGTAAACTTGAAACAAACTAACCGATTCATTTATAAACCAAAATGCTGAATCAGCAAAGAAACAAAAAACTCAAATTGAGCGATTTGGAAGAAAAGTGACGAGCGTAGCATGCTCGGCGGACGTTTGAATGCCGAAGGTTATTTTGCCGATGAATTCACAGCGAAAAGTAACCCAACGCGATCAAGAAACAACAAATATGTGATGATTATTTATTGCTTAAGTTCAGCCATGAGAACATGGAATTTACCGTTCAATTTCAACTCGATTTAGCTGATAAAAACTCACTTTGCCTAACGCCGCGTTAAGGGGTGCAGGCACGCAATACAAAAGCTACCGCACAGTGCCGTAACCACCGAACCTAACGTAAACTGAAAATGCCACGCGTGCCAAATCCCTCTTAAACGCTTTGTTATGTGCCTGAATTTACGTTGAAAATATAGATTTTTTCCATTCGTTCACGAACATCCAAAACATAAGCAGCATTACAGTCTTTACCTTTACAGTTTGCAGGGTGATCTTCATCTGAACCCCTTTGATTATCTAAGCAAACAGCCAAGACGGGGTGCCCACATACAAAACAACTAAAAGCTACGTTGTTCCCATGTGTATCTGCATCTAGGGCATCGCCATTCTCATCAAACACATCAAAGCCTGTAATTCTCATAATATTCCTATTCGTTATTCCTGACTGGGCACATAACGCCCGCTTAAGGGGCTGACAACGCTACTACCAAGTTTCCGCATAACACCGTAAACACAAAAACCAACGCATAATAAAAATGCCACGCGTTGGAAGTCCCTCTTGAAGCGTTTGTTAGCTTACTTTGAGTAGTAATAACGTTCGCGAGGATCGATACCTTTATAAATCCATGGCTTCTTGCTTTTAAGAATTTTTCTCATTTTAGGGCTGCACTTTGCCCGCCGAGGATAAACAGAACGACCTAGGCGTAACTGATGAAAAGAATAAATGGCGCGATGATATTTAATAGGAGCATGATCATCGAATGTAAAATAAATCTTTTCATCAATGACTGACCAAAGAACAGCAACACTTTTCGTATGAGAGTACTTTGCATGATGAATACATCGACCATTTCCTGTCATCTCTGTACCTGATGCGGGAACAATTCGAAAACTTCTACGCTCAAGATATTCGCCGATTTCAGGACTATAAGCGAGCATCTCTTGTTGAGTTATAGCACCACCGCCATTTTTTAAGGCTAAATCCATAATGGCCTGAATAATTTTATACTGAATACCATTTGACTTCTTTTTGTCTTTGAGCCAGCTATAAGTGTAAGTTTGATTGCAAAAAAACACCTCTGAATCCATTTTATTATTCTCTCCTTATTTATAACCTTAAATCCTTTCAAAAGAGTATCATGAACTCAAAAAGTCACATATCAAAAACCTTAGAATTGATCACCAAACTGTGGGGAAAGCTAACGCTCGGCTAAGGGGTTGGCAACGCACCGCCGAACTTAAAAAACACACTGTAAACGCTGAACTTCAATTTTGCACTAAAGCCGCCACGCGTTGGCAATCCCTCTTGAGCCGTTTGTTAGGCCAACCAATTGACACCGACACTTTCACAACCAAAGAACAAGGCTTTTGTAAATTTTAAAACAACTAACCGATTCATTTATAAACCAAAATGCTAAATCAGCAAAGAAACAAAAAACTCAAATTGAGCGATTTGGAAGAAAAGTGACGAGCGTAGCATGCTCGGCGGACGTTTGGATGCTGAAGGTTATTTTGCCGCTAAATTCACAACGCTAAACAACCCAACGCGATCAAGAAACAGCAAATATGTGATGATTATTTATTACTTAAATTCAGCCATGAAAACATGGAATTTACTGTTCAATTCCAACTCGATTTAGCTGATAAAAGCTCACCTTGCCTAACGCCCGGTTAAGGGGTTGACAACGCACCACCGAACTCAAAAAACACACTGTAAACACTGAACTTCAATTTTGCATTAAAATCGACGAGCGTTGGCAATCCCTCTTTAACCGTTTGTTAGGCCAACCGATTGACACTGACACTTTTAAAACCAAAGAACAGGGCTTTTTTACAAACTTAAAACCAACTAACCGATTCATTTATAAACCAAAACCCTAAATCAGCAAAGAAACAAGAAAACTCAAATTGAGCGATTTGGAAGAAAAGTGACGAGCGTAGCATGCTCGGCGGACGTTTGGATGCTGAAGGTTATTTTGCCGCTAAACTCATAACGAAAAGCAACTCAACGCGATCAAGAAACAACAAATATGTGATGATTATTTATTGCTTAACTTAAGCTAGAAAACATGGCATTTACCGTTCAATTCAAACTCGACTTAGCTGATAAAAACTCACTTTGCCTAACGCCGCATTAAGGTGTGAGCAGCGCTTGGCTATACTTGAGCGAAGCGAAAATGCCGAGCGTTGCGAATCACTCTTAAATGCTTTGTTATGTATATTGTACGCTCTATTTTTGATACGATAAACATCGTTATTGGAGGCTAAGCATAAATGATTATTGACTATAAACCAGAATTAATTCATGAACATACTGCTATCGGTTGTGTTTCAGAGTTCCTATCTGATGCGTGTAAAACATTAGCACGGACCACTAAAGACATAAATGATTTTGATTTACCAATTGGCTCTATTCTTTCATGCTTATCCAACTCACATAAGCTAGATTATATTCGCTTGGTAAAGAATGACCAATCGAAACAAAAGCAGATCATCCAAGCCTACCGAGGAACATTCAAGAATAAACATAAGACAGCTATTGCTATGTATCAAAGTGCCTCTGAGAAGAGCATGATTGATGATTTAAAGCCTCATCAGTTTATTAATGGGTATTTAAGCAATCCGAGCATTCTAACAACAGCGCAGGTTGCTAAGTCAAAGACAACAATCAGTAATCTTGACGACGCTTTTTCTCTCGCTAGTTCCAAGCTTAGCTTGCAAGTTGGTCAACGCCTTTATCGTGGCGTAAGCATGAATGAGGCAGGGCTAAATGAATATATTGATGCATATGATAATCAAAAAAGCCTGAAGATTGGTGGCTATATGTCAACTTCATTAAGTGAAAGTATCGCAAAGTCATTTGCTGCACTTTCATACTTAGGAAAGCTACGTGCCGACATAAGCTCAGCCGATGACCTTACAGATTTTGTCATAGTCTTAACTAATCGACGTGAGGGATTACCTTTTATCGTACCTGACGCTTTACGAAAACCGGCTCATAACCAAGGTCAAATGGAGGTTTTATTACCACACAGCCTAGAGCTGAAGCCCACACATTTTGAGTTAACTGAATTCAATGCTAAAATCTATGCAGATATAGTGTAAGTGAGAGAGTCCATGAAAAAAGAAACAGAAAAGAGTACAAGCAGTAGCTCGGTAAGCCTGCAAGCAAAAGCTCTATTCGCTAAGAAAAAAGCTTTCGCTAGTAAATTAAGTAAAAACCGCAATGCTCTGAAGCAGTTGCAATCGGATAAATCCCCCGTAGCTGATTGGCTTTAATTCGTCTATAGCTTCTTACGCAGGAGGCTATAGATATACATAACGCCCGGCTAAGGGGTTGACAACGCACCACCGAACTCAAAAAACACACTGTAAACGCTGAACTTCAATTTTGCACTAAAGCCGCCACGCGTTGGCAATCCCTCTTGAGCCGTTTGTTAGGCCAACCAATTGACACCAACACTTTTAAAACCAAAGAACAGGGCTTTTTTACAAACTTAAAACCAACTAACCGATTCACTTATAAACCAAAACCCTAAATCAGCAAAGAAACAAGAAAACTCAAATTGAGCGATTTGGAAGAAAAGTGATGAGCGTAGCATGCTCGGCGGACGTTTGGATTCTGAAGGTTATTTTGCCGATGAATTCACAGCGATAAACAACCCAACGCGATCAAGAAACAGCAAATATGTGATGATTATTTATTGCTTAAGTTAAGCCACAAAACATGGAATTTACTGCTCAATTTCAACTCGACTTAGCTGATAAAAACTCACCTTGCCTAACGCCCAATTAAGGTGTGAAGCACGCTACCACAAAACTCAATTTGAACACCGTAAACACTGAACTAGACCCAAACCAAAATTGCCGAGCGTGCTGAATCACTCTTAAATTGTTTGTTAGGGCTCTAGTTGAAGTCTAACGATGGAATTGTAAACAGCACGGATTTCATATGCCCGATTGTGCCTTCTTGCTTTTCCTTACGTTCACCTGTTCTTTCCCACGTAAAATAGTTAACCATAAAGTCTTCGTCATCAGATATTTCTGTCACAATACATCGTTTATCCCTCGGATGTTCAACCACAGCGGTGTGATTTAACTCCAAGACCTCGCGATCAACCCTCTGGCACAAAGACCCAAAGTATATCTCGTTCTCTACGTGATCACAGACAGCAAAGTTACTTCCACAAATCGAGCACTTACCAACCGTTTCAATAAAGCCGGGACTATTAAATAATGCCCAACCTGGAAACACGGCTTCCTCGATGGAAAGAAGTTGACTCTGAAAGTTGATTATTCCTTCATATTCTTTAGTTTTTAAAGCAACTGAAGTGTACTCTTGAGCATCTATTAGATGCGACCATGATTTTTGAAAGTCTTCGTCTTTTAATGTTACCCACATAAGTAAAACGGAGCGCAACCCATTAACAACACATTGCATATGGAAAAATTCATTAGCCATTTCTTCACTGCCAAATTCAATAGCCTGTGCTTTATACCCTTTAATGCTGCTAATAAAATGATCACACTCGCTGATCTTTTCGTTTTGCAGCTTTTTAGAGCGTGTAAAAAAACTTAATCGAGCACAAGAATCTACGAAATCCATAAATGACTCGCTTACGGATTCAAATGAAATTCTATCTCTTTTCATTGTCCTTTTTTCACCACTTCTAAAATCGACTGTTCTAGTCTTTCAATGCCCTGAATATCGCCTTCATAAGAAATTTCAGTAGTTTTTGAGGACTTAGTTTCTTTATAAAGAACCTTTAACTTAACAATTGGCTCATCAGTTTTGCCTTTGAAAAAATCAGTTAGATAATTAGAGACTACTCCACATAAGACAGACACCAAAGCACTATTCCCTGACAGTAACGATGATGTAATCAAAATCATTGGACCAAACCATTCTCCAGAACGCTGTTCGACCAGCGTTTTAGGCTCGGAGAATAATTCAATATCAATGTTTCTTCGAGCATACTTCCAAAACGATAACGCTGTAGAAGAGTAATTATGCAAGTCACTTTCATTTGAGCTGACAGGTAATACTGTCACCACGTTTTCATTGAAATCAATTTTCATGATCTCTGTAGTTTCAATTTTTATACTCAATTTGACCTCCTGAGCCCTAACGCCCGGCTAAGGGGTTGACAACGCACCACCGAACTTAAAAAACACACCGTAAACCCTGAGCTTCAATTTTGCACTAAAGTCGCCACGCGTTGGCGATCCCTCTTGAGCCGTTTGTTATATGATTGGATGAGAAACCTAGCTAGATCTTGAATGCAATGCATTGAATTACATAGTTATCAACACATTGCATGCGGACGGTATAAAATGCAGCTTATTTATAAAAAGCTTCAACTTCACCTTTTAACTTAA
>NZ_SHMN01000004.1:0-196716 GCF_029478525.1 Vibrio sp. 1151_11
AACATGGCTGAAAGCTTAATACTTGAAGGGCGAAGGGAAAGAACATTCCCTAGAACAGTTAAGCCTAGACCACAACGGTATGCTAAGAACAAAAATGCCGTTCACTCTTAAGTGAACGGCATTACCTATCAAGGTGGCTTTTTTAGGTAACAATGTTATTCAGTTTTCTTGAAAAATTTAACAATATCGAAAGTGATTAAGCTCAGGCTCAGCACTAACTTCTACCTAAGCAATAGACACATTGCAATCGGCATTTTTGTTTTACCATTACCCCTGATATGCGCAGTAACGATATTAAATGCATCAGATTAGTTCAGTCAAAGACAAGCCAGTAGATATGCTAAGGGTACTTGCTCTAGCGCAGTTTGGTGAATTTTTGATTTAGAATGGCAGCGTATCGACTGCGATCGCCGCCATTTTAGTATGATGCTTTAATCTTTATTACTTGGAATGAGGCTTTGTTACTCTCTCACAGGTATCTGCTTAGCAAGATCATCAATGACTACCTTCCGTCTCCTATAGATATTTATCAGCCTAATCTAATGATTGGAATGCGTAACTAAGACATACTCTGATTTCAAATTAGTGTACAAACTTTATTATTCCAATTTTTGATTAGTGTACAAACTTTATTGTTCCTGAACAATTCAGCACACCTTGGTCCTTATGGTACTAAAATACTCCCATTATGGGTTTTGGTGCTGCTTTAGTAACTCCGTTGCTTCTTTAACACCAACCGGCCTGCCTAAATAATAGCCTTGACCGAATTGGCAACCAATGCTGTTAAGGTAATGACGTTGCTGTTCATCTTCAATACCTTCGGCTGTAATGTTGAGTGACAGGCTTTTTCCCATGGCCACAACGGCGGCAACAATGGCGTTACTTTCCGAGTTGTCGGGTATGTCGTGAATAAAGGAGCGATCGATTTTAAGCTTCTGCAGCGGTAAGCCTTTTAAATACGATAGTGATGAGTAGCCCGTTCCAAAATCATCTAATGCGATACGAATGCCTTGTTCGACAATTTTTTGCAGGTCATGAATCGCTTTTTGTTGGTTTTCAATTAGAAAGCCTTCCGTGATCTCGAGTTCTAACTTACATGCGGGGAATTGTGAGTGCGCTAAAATTGCCTTCAGTTTACTAAGAAAGTTAGCTTGCTTAAGCTGAATGGTTGAAATATTAATAGCCAAAGTATCGATATGATATCCATCATCGAACCATTTTTTTCCTTGTTCGCAGGCCGTACGCAGTACCCACTCTCCAATTGAAGTAATGAGGCCAGATTTTTCGGCAATCGGAATAAATTCGGCGGGAGAAATTTGACCAAGTTGAGGGTGTTGCCAACGAATCAGGGCTTCAAAACCGAGCAATTTGTTACTGCTTAGTTCAAATTGGGGCTGATAGACGAGATAAAATTGGTCATGCTCCAGCGCTTGGTATAGTGCTGATTGCAAGCGGATTTGCGTTAAGGCTATGTCAGTCAGTTCTGGTGAGTAGAACGCATAACCATTGCGGCCATTTTTTTTCGCTTGATACATGGCTGTGTCAGCATTTTTTAATAATGCTTCTGGTGTCTCACCATCTTGTGGGTAGATTGCCACACCGATACTTGTCGATAAACGTAATGACTCTTCCCCGAGCACAATATGCTGTTCAAAAATCGAAAAAATCTTAGAGATAATAGGGCTTAAGTGACTATCTTGAGCAAGGTGGGTTAATAATATTACAAATTCATCACTACCAATTCGTGCAAGGTGATCCGTATCGGTCAAGCAGGTTTTGAGGCGATTAGCAATCTCAATAAGTGCCTGATCGCCACTATAGTGGCCAAAGCTGTCATTAATATGCTTAAAGTGGTCGATATCTAAAAACAGTATGGCGAATGACTCCCCAATCTTTTGGCTATGTTTGATTTGTACTGCCATTTCTCGTAGAGCGGTTGTTCGGTTGGGTAGCGTCGTCAATACATCAAAATGCGCCAACTGTTTGATGGTTTCTTCGTGCTCGCGGCGAAGGGAAATATCTTCAAAAACACAAATGTAATTGACCACTTCTAGTTCATTATCAAATACCGGAGTAATGGTCGATAACTGAGGATAGAGGCTACCGTTTTTGCGTCGATTAACAAATTCACCTTTCCACGGCTTTTTATCGCGGATGGTTTGCCATATCTGCTGGTAAAAGGAGGCATCATGATAACCCGACTGTAGAATGCGCGGGTTGTTACCTAGTACTTCTTCTGCTTGGTACCCCGTAATGACACTAAAGGCAACATTGACGCTGATGATGTTGGCTTGTGCATCCGTGATCACGACACCTTCACGTGAATGATTAAATATTTGTGTGGTGAGGTTGAGTTGGTTTTCGAGTTGGCGATAGCGGGAGATATCTCTAGTCATGCCGAGCACGCCAAGCAAGGTATGCCCATCAGTAGAATAAACCGGGGATTTGCTTGTTTCGTACCAGTGCTGTTGTTCGTTGGAGGTAAGTTGTGAGCAGCGGTCGGTTACTAAAGGTCGTTTTTGGTCTACAACCCATTGATCTGCTTCGATGAATTTCTGAGCAAGTTCAGCGCCAAAAAGTTGCTCATCCGTGCTGCCTACAATGTGTGACTTTTTTTTGTTCCAAGCTTGTTCTACAGCCTTGTTACACAGTACATACACGCCGTTCAGATCTTTTAACCAAACATGCTCATCAAGACTGTCTAAAAACTCCTGTAAGCTCGGGAGCTGGTTGTTAGGTTCTTTATTCATCATCGTCACACTTCGTTACTTACTGCGATAGCTATCGCAGTGTATCAGTATAGCAGAGCTGATCAGCACAACAGAGCCACAATTTAGCCTTCATTGAGGGTTGGCAGTGCTTTTTTTCGCTTCATTTGCTGTACTAATAATCCCAACATAATAAATATCAAACCGATTAGTGTTGTCGGGTGAATGGCTTCCCCGATAATCGTTGCTAGCAGAATGAGCGAGATAAATGGGGAGGCAAAGATTAGGTTGCTGATGCGGGCGGTGTTTTGCGTTAGTTTGAGAGCGCTCAGCCACAAAACAAAGGTGATCCCCATTTCAAACAAGCCGACGTAAGTGACAGCTGCCCATCCTTGAAGGCTAATGTGCTGCCATTGTGCTCCTTCATAATAACTAAGCACAAAAGCAAGCGGAGTCGCGACTAAGAAGCCGAGTAGTACGCCAACAACAGGATCTGCTTGGTTTTTGGTATTTAAAATCCAGTACCCCGCCCAAAGCAAAGTGGATAAAAGCGCTAGCCCAACACCCAACGGGCTATCAAACTGCATGGCCAAAATATCACCTTTAGTCGCGATAACCACCACTCCAAAATAGCTCAGTGCACACGCTATCCAATCTTGTTTACGAATGGTTTGTCCTAAAAATACAGCGGCCATCAGTGTCAGGGTGATGGCCCAACTGTAGTTGATCGCTTGCGCTTGAGAGGCGGGCAGCAGTGAGTAGGCCTTAAACAGAATGAGGTAGTATGCGAGAGGATTAATTAAGCCCAATAACAAGTAATACCAAGGGTTAGCGAGAAAGGTACTCACCACTTGGTTGAGTTTGCTTTGTTGCGCGCAAATGCCCAGCAGTATGCATCCAGAGACAGCACTCGCAACCGTCAGCATCTGGATCGGCGTAAATTCAGCCAGCGTAAGTTTGAAAGCCGTAGCAACCGTTGACCACAATAATACGGCAGATAAGCCAAAGCCGAGTGCGCGTCGTTCGTCCATGAATCCTCGTTAGAATAATTGTTGAAATAGTGTTCAGCGGCGCAAGTCTATAATTTGCTGTTAACTTGTACAAACTGGACATTTATCCAGTATCGAAATACCATTTGACCATGACTGATAAAATGAGTTAACCCGTTATCATGCAATGGATTATCGAAAATCAAGCGTTAGTGCTTTCAACGTTAGGCAGCGCGGTGCTGAGCGGCTCAGTGGCTGGTTGGTGGGTTAAGCAGAAGCTCAATTTGAAAAGTGAGCTATTACAACAGCAGTTAGAGACTCATCAAGCTCACCATCAGCAGCAGATAATCGAACTCAAACAAGCTTTGCAGCAGGCGCGACAAGAGCTAGATGAGCTGGATGAAGAACGAGATAAAGCCGCATTTGAGCTTAAGCAATCGCACGGGAAATTCATGGCCGGGATGGAAAAGTTGCGCTATTTCGAAGTGGTCAAGCAAGAGCGGCAACAGAGCATGGAAGATGCGCACGCTCTGCGTGAGCAGAAATCGCAACTTGAGGCTCAACTGCGTGAGCAAGAAGCGCGGCATGAACAGCAAATTCAATCGAGCCAAGAAAAACTACAGTTACTTGAACACGCTGAGGAACGCCTAAAGCAGCAGTTTGAGCAGCTAGCCAATCAGTTATTTGAAGTCAAAACCGCGAAAGTGGATCAGCAGAACCGTCAAAGTTTGGAAGGGCTACTTTCTCCACTGAAAGAGCAGCTCGAAGGGTTTAAAAAGCAGGTCAATGACAGCTTCAATCATGAAGCGAAAGAGCGCCATACGTTGGTTCATGAATTGAAAAACTTGCAACGCCTCAATGAACAGATGGCGCAAGAGGCACTCAATTTGACCCAAGCGCTGAAAGGTGACAATAAACAGCAAGGCAATTGGGGTGAAGTGGTTCTCGCGCGGGTGCTGACCGAATCGGGCCTGCGTGAAGGGCACGAATATCACACTCAAGTCAGTTTGCAAAACGAGGCGGGTAAGCGCTATCAACCGGATGTGATCGTCAATTTGCCACACGACAAACAGGTGGTGATTGACTCGAAAATGGCGCTGGTGGCTTATGAGCGTTATTTCCATGCTCAAACTGAAACTGAACGTGCTCGCGCATTAAGTGAGCATTTACTTGCACTGCGCGCCCATATAAAAGGACTCGGTCAGAAAGATTATCATCAGCTCAAAGGGCTACAAAGTTTGGATTACGTGCTGATGTTTATTCCCGTCGAACCTGCATTCCAAGTGGCGATTCAAGCTGATCCCAGCTTGGTAAAAGAGGCGATGGAGCAAAATATTTTACTGGTTAGCCCAACCACCTTGTTGGTTGCGCTGCGTACGATCGATAATTTATGGCGCAATGATCGACAAAACCAGAACGCGAAGTTGATCGCTGAGCGGGCCAGCAAATTGTACGATAAATTACGCTTGTTTATGGAGGATATGGAAGGGCTGGGCGGCGCGTTAGACCGTGCAAACCAAAACTATCAAGGGGCGATGAATAAGCTCGCGACAGGGCGTGGCAACGCACTGCGTCAAGCCGAAAGTTTTAAACAACTTGGCGTCGAGATAAAACGTTCCATAAACAGTGAATGGGTCGAACAAGCACAAAATGAGGCATGGGCAGACAGTGCGGTGGAAAATGCACCTTTAGTAGAAAGACATCACGCTGAGGATAAAGTAAACTGATCGCTCGCAGTCGCCTTTAACAATACAGTGCTGCCCAAGAGGAACCTTCATGACGGATACCAGCGTGCAATCAAAAACAGCATTAGAGACACAAAATACCACTCACTTTGGTTTTGAAACCGTAGCGAAAGAAGAAAAAGTCGCCAAAGTCGCGCAAGTTTTTCACTCGGTTGCGGCCAAATACGACATGATGAATGACCTGATGTCTGGTGGCATTCATCGCTTATGGAAGCGTTTTACCATTGATTGCAGTGGCGCCCGCCCGGGCCAACGTATTTTGGATCTTGGCGGTGGCACGGGCGATCTAACCGCCAAATTTTCACGCATTGTGGGCGAAAAAGGTCATGTTATTCTGGCTGATATCAACAACTCGATGCTCAATGTCGGACGCGATAAATTGCGTGATAAAGGTGTAGTGGGCAACGTACATTACGTGCAAGCCAATGCCGAAGAGCTGCCTTTTCCAGATAACTATTTCGACTGCATCACCATCAGTTTTTGCCTGCGTAATGTGACGGACAAAGATAAAGCGCTGAGCTCGATGTTCCGCGTTTTAAAGCCGGGTGGCCGTTTGTTGGTGCTTGAGTTCTCCAAGCCAGTGCTTGAGCCATTATCCAAAGTATACGATGCGTATTCGTTCCATCTATTGCCGAAAATGGGCCAAATCATTGCCAATGATGCCGACAGCTATCGCTATCTTGCGGAATCTATCCGCATGCATCCCGATCAAGAAACCTTAAAAGGGATGATGGATCAGGTTGGTTTTGAGCAAACGAGTTACTACAACTTAACGGGCGGTATTGTTGCGCTGCACCGTGGTTACAAATTCTAAGGATTAAGCATGCCGTTTGAGCCTTTAGTTACCGCCGCGATTGAGACCACACTCAACACCTTAATTCAAGACGATCCTGAATTGGTGCGCCGATTATCACGCCTGAAAGGGCAAGTCATCCAAGTGCATCTCAAAGAGTTCAATAAAACGCTGACCTTCATTTTTAGCCAGCAAATTGATGTGTTAGCGGCTTACGAAGGCGAGTCGAATTGCTACCTGTCGCTCAATGTTTCCATTTTGCCCGAGCTACGCGAGCAAGCGAACATCACCCAACTGATCAAACAAGATAAGTTGGTGTTGGAGGGCGATATTCAACTGGCGCAAAAATTTGCCCAGTTGATCACCGATTGCAAGCCGGATGTTGAAGAGTGGCTGTCACGCCTGACGGGCGATGTGCTGGCTCACGCTTTAGTGCAGGGTGTGAAAGACATAGGCCAAGCGCTGCAATCACAACGAAGCAAGCATCAAAACCACCTTAGCCAAGTGTTAACGGAAGAGTGGCGTTTATTGCCCAGCTTGCTCGAGGTGGCCTATTTTTGTGACCAAGTGGATGATCTCAATAGCCAAGCGGCGCGTATCGAAGCCAAAATTCAACACTTGTTGGAGCAAGCATGACGCCAACTGAACTCAAGCGGTTGTACCGAATTATCAAGGTACAATTGGAATATGGTCTAGATGAATTGTTGCCAGAACATCAACTCACTAAAGCGCCAATATTAGCGCGTAAAGGATTGTTCTGGATTAAAAATCAGCATGCGGACAAACCATTAGGTGAGCGCTTGCGCTTAGCCTTGCAAGAGCTTGGTCCAGTGTGGATTAAGTTTGGTCAGATGATGTCAACGCGGCGTGACCTGTTTCCACCGCACATCGCAGACCAACTTGCGTTACTGCAAGATAAAGTCGCTCCGTTTGATGGTGTACTTGCTAAAACTCAGATGGAAAAAGCGTTGGGCGGCGCTTTAGAAACTTGGTTTGATGAATTTGATATTGAACCACTTGCTTCGGCGTCGATTGCTCAAGTCCATACCGCCAAACTCAAATCATCTGGCCGGGAAATCGTACTCAAGGTGATTCGGCCAGATATTCGGCCAGTGATTGATGCCGATATCAAACTCATGTATCGCATGGCGAAAATTGTTGCCAAAGCATTACCTGAAGCAAGGCGACTTAAGCCCGTTGAAGTGGTACGTGAATACGAAAAAACTCTCCTTGCTGAACTCGACCTACGCCGAGAAGCAGCCAACGCCATTCAACTGCGTCGTAACTTTGAAAATAGTGAAGAGTTATACATTCCAGAGATAATTCCTGACTTTAGTAATGAAACTGTCATGGTTTCTGAGCGAATATACGGCATTCAAGTTTCTGATATTGAAGGTTTAGCGGCCAACGGCACTAATATGAAGTTGCTTGCTGAACGCGGGGTGAGCGTGTTCTTTACCCAAGTGTTCCGCGACAGTTTTTTCCATGCCGATATGCACCCGGGCAATGTCTTTGTTAATCCCGCGCATCCTGACAATCCACAATGGATTGGCTTAGATTGTGGTATTGTCGGTACCTTAAACGGTGAAGATAAACGTTATTTAGCCGAAAACTTCTTAGCTTTTTTCAACCGAGATTACCGCCGAGTGGCACAATTGCACGTTGATTCTGGTTGGGTTCCACGTGAAACCAACATCGATGAATTTGAGTTTGCTATTCGCGTGGTCTGTGAGCCAATTTTTGCCAAGCCATTGTGCGAAATTTCATTTGGTCATGTGTTGCTAAACTTGTTTAACACGGCTCGTCGCTTCAATATGGAAGTGCAGCCGCAATTGGTCTTGTTGCAAAAAACGCTATTGTATGTCGAAGGGTTAGGGCGTCAGCTTTATCCTCAATTGGATTTGTGGCAAACCGCTAAACCATTTTTAGAAAAATGGATGATGAACCAAGTTGGGCCGCAAGCGTTTATCCGCGCAGTGAAAGAGCGAGCTCCGCTTTGGGCTGAAAAATTACCTGAGTTGCCAGAGCTGCTTTACGATAGCCTCAAACAAGGTAAAGCAATGAACCAAAGGTTGGATCAGCTGTACCAAGGTTATCGAGCCAGTAAGCGTCAACAGGCAACAGGAAAGTTTTTATTTGGTATTGGCGCCACTTTGGTCGTATGCTCGGCGATATTAGTGACCAGTGCTTATCAGCCGTTTGCAATAACCAGTGCGATTGCAGGTGTTGTATTTTGGCTACTCAGTTGGAGTGCTTACCGTCGTTAAGCGGTCTTTTATTTGAAATCAATTTGTTGAGAAATTCCTGAGGTGTAGAGAATGGGTGGTATCAGTATTTGGCAACTTCTAATTATTGCCGTGATTGTTGTATTACTATTTGGAACCAAGAAACTGCGTGGTATCGGTAGCGATCTCGGTGGTGCGGTTAAGGGGTTCAAAAAGGCGATGAGTGATGAAGAGCCTGCCAAGAAAGACGCAGATTTTGAACCTAAAAATATCGAGCAGCAGAAGACAGAAGCGACTGCTGAAACTAAAAAAGATAAAGAGCAGGCCTAATACGTGTTTGATATCGGTTTCTGGGAGCTGGTATTAATATCGGTTGTCGCGTTGGTCGTTCTTGGCCCTGAGCGTTTACCGCATGCTATTCGCAGTGTGGCAAAATTTGTTAGCACGGCAAAGAACATGGCGAACAGTGTCAAAGATGAATTAGCACATGAGCTCAAAATTCAAGAGCTGCAAGAAAACTTGCGTAAAGCAGAGCAAATGGGGATGGAAAATTTATCTCCAGAGCTGAAATCTTCTGTGGATCAGCTCAAGCAGGCTGCGCAAGATGTACAACGCCCTTATGCGAACTCATCGCCCTCTGAAACAAAAACAGAGCGCGATGAACAAAGCGTTGAAGTGATTTCCGCTACAACGATTTCGTCGCCTGAAACGGCCGATAAGAAAGCCGACTCATCTTTGTAGGAGGCGTTATTGTTACCACTGTAACTCCTCCTCTTATGCTCTATTTATACGAGGTTCGATATGTCTTCCGTTGAGCAGACACAGCCTTTAATCAGTCACTTGCTAGAGCTACGCGATCGTTTATTGCGTTCAATAGCTGCGGTGATCGTGATTTTTATCGGCTTAGTCTATTTCTCTAGCGACATCTACGATTTTGTCTCCAAACCATTGGTTGAGCGTTTGCCTGAAGGGGCGACGATGATTGCGACCGATGTTGCCTCGCCCTTTTTCACGCCACTCAAACTTACTTTGATCGCGTCCGCCTTTCTCGCGGTGCCTTTTATCCTTTATCAAATCTGGGCCTTTGTCGCTCCAGGTTTGTATAAGCATGAACGCCGTTTAGTCATGCCATTGATGTTTTCAAGCTCATTGTTGTTCTATTGCGGTGTGGCGTTTGCGTACTTTGTGGTATTTCCACTGGTGTTTGGCTTTTTTACGGCCATCTCTTTAGGCGGTGTTGAGTTTGCAACGGACATTGCCAGTTATCTCGATTTTGTGCTTGCGCTCTTTTTTGCTTTTGGTATCGCCTTTGAGGTTCCCGTCGCCATCATTTTACTGTGTTGGACGGGGGCGACGACGCCGAAAACCTTGAGTGAGAAAAGGCCTTATATCGTGGTTGGGGCATTTGTGGTGGGTATGTTACTGACGCCGCCTGATATGGTGTCGCAAACCTTGCTCGCCATTCCGATGTGTTTATTGTTTGAGGTTGGACTTTTCTTTGCTCGTTTTTATGTGCGCAAAGATGAGGAAGAGCCGGAAGATGAAAGTCATTAATACATGAAAAAAGCGGCGAATAGCCGCTTTTTTGTACCTATGATAGTGGACTATTTAATCTTCAAAAGATAACCGCATTGAGAGCATCGATAGACTTCCTTGATGCCCAGAAGTTTTTGCCAGAAGGTTCGATGTTGACGTTGTAAGTGATTACCATGTTCACACATATTAGCCACGTTTATGTATTAAAATTTTGCCGCATACTATAGTGTTTGTATGATTGTTTTTGTGATTCAGGTCACACTGATGTGTATGCTATTCTATCTATAGTTTTATAAATTATAATTTAAACAGTGAGTTAGCATTAGTGTTTGTAATGTTATTCACTTCACCCAACGAGAGTTCGGTGAGTTCTGCGATGCGTTTGGCAACTAGCGTTGTGTAAGCTGGTTCGTTGCGCTTACCTCTGTGAGGGACAGGGGCTAAATAGGGGCAATCCGTTTCTAGCAGAACAAAGTTCATATCGAGATGCGGTAATACTTTATCCATACCACCATTTTTAAACGTTGATACACCACCAATCCCAAGATGAAACCCTAGCTCATTAATGGCTTTAGCTTCTTCAAGCGTGCCGCCAAAACAGTGGAATACACCGCTAAGTGAGCCATCTTGCTCTTTTTCCAGCAGTTGTAGAGTTTGAGTGATGGAATCACGGGTGTGGATGACAACAGGCAAATCGCGCTCTTTGGCCCAATTAAGTTGAGTGACGAAAGCCATCTCTTGTTCGGCCTGAAAGGTTTTGTCCCAATACAGATCAATGCCAATTTCACCAATGGCGATAAAGGGGTGTTTATCTAGCCAAGATTCGATAACCGTTAGCGTTTGCCTCACATTTCCATCCACATAGCATGGATGCAGCCCCATCATCGATCGGCAAAGTTCAGGGTAAGCCGCTTCTGTTTTAAGCATAGGCTCAATGGAGGCAAGATCGATATTGGGCAACAAAATAGCCTCAATGCCTTGTGCCTTAGCGCGTTGCACTACCTCATCTCGATCGTGATCAAATTCAGTGGCATAAATGTGAGCGTGAGTGTCAATCATGGTGTGTCTCGATAAACAGAGAATGGGAGAACAGTATACGGAAGTGTGAGCCTGAGGTCATTTTTCTGATTTTTGTCGATTGGCGCTAGCGTCAAAAAGCGAGAGTGATATGATTTCGCCACACTTGAGCGATAGCGGTAGTGAAGAAAGAATGCTTTCTCACACCGCGTATAAACAAGGAGAAGAGAGTGTCAGTATCCATTCAAGGTCAGTTCCCAGGGCGTCGCATGCGTCGCTTACGCAAGCATGATTTTAGCCGCCGTTTGATGGCTGAGAATCAGTTATCGGTTAATGATTTAATTTATCCCATGTTTATTTTGATGGGTAAAGATCGCCGCGAGCCAGTGGAGTCTATGCCCGGTATTGAGCGTCTCTCTATCGACTTAATGCTCGAAGAAGCGCTGTATTTGGCTAATCTCGGCGTGCCAGCCATCGCACTTTTTCCAGTGGTTAATCAAGATGCTAAAAGCTTGTGTGCTGCTGAAGCACATAATCCTGACGGCTTAGTGCAACGTGCGGTGAAATTATTAAAAGAGCATATACCACAAATGGGTGTCATTACCGACGTCGCGCTGGATCCTTTCACGACCCATGGCCAAGATGGCATCATCGATGAAAGTGGCTATGTGATGAATGACGAAACCACCGAGGTGTTGATCAAACAAGCGCTGTCTCACGCTGCAGCCGGTGCCGATGTGGTTGCCCCTTCCGATATGATGGATGGACGAATTGGTAAGATCCGCGAAGCGCTTGAAGAGGCGGGTTTTATTCATACACAGATCATGGCTTACTCTGCGAAATACGCGTCATGTTATTACGGCCCATTCCGCGATGCGGTTGGTTCCTCTTCGAACCTGAAAGGGGGAGACAAGAAAAACTATCAGATGGATCCGGCCAACAGCGATGAAGCCATGCACGAAGTGGCGATGGATATCAATGAAGGGGCTGACATGGTGATGGTGAAGCCCGGCATGCCATACCTTGATGTGGTGCGCCGCGTGAAATCTGAATTACAAGTTCCTACGTTTGCGTATCAAGTGTCTGGCGAATATGCGATGCATAAAGCGGCCATTTTAAATGGTTGGCTTAAAGAACGTGAAACCGTAATGGAGTCATTATTGTGCTTTAAACGCGCTGGGGCAGACGGCATTTTAACCTATTTTGCTAAAGACGTTGCGCAGTGGCTGGCAGAAGATAACGCCAAAACGGCACAATATTTACATCAAGACAACTAAGTTGTGAATTTAGGCAGGGGAGCGAATTTTTCTATCTATTTGAAAATCAATTAAAAAAAGATTTCATGAAATAGATGGTTAGGTGTTTTTAGCATGATTAGAAAATAAATGAGATTTTTTCTCATTTAGGGGTTGATAATTAAATGAGAATCATTATTATTAACCATGTCTTAGGGAATGGCGAAGTTCACAAGGACGTCGAGTTTACGATTAACGAATTGCTAGGTGTTAAAAGTAACAAGACAAATTGGCGACGAACTTGCGCAAGTTCTTTTTGACACGACATTGCTCACATTGCTTCCAGTGTAATTTATAGCTTTATCGTAAGGCTGAATGAATCACTTCACTTAGTTTTACCTGTTTTTGCTAGGCGACATCCTCGGGTGTCGCTTTTTTTATCGCTCATTTTCAAGAGGATGCTTTTGTTGTGAATAAAAGGCCATCGATAGTCTTTTCCACAATCAATGATCGTAAAAAGATCATGATAGGAATGTTCGATCTTTGTTTTATTCATTTATAAACAATAAGTTAATACCATTGTTTTCCTCGTTAATCACTGTTTAATAACCAGTGGATAAAAACTATGAACAGAGTTATCCACAGAATGTCATTTGCGGTGGTGGACAAATCAGCAAAATGTTTCGTTGCTCAAGGTGCATTGGCGTGGAATCCTCAAGACAGTCATGGCATCCTTAGTCATTACATTTCGTACTCGCTTTGGATTGCAAAAGACTATGGCTCGCATACCTGACAACCCGTTCATTCTGATTGATGGCTCTTCTTACCTTTACCGTGCATTTCATGCCTACCCAGGCACCATGAGTAATGGCGAAATTCCAACTAATGCTGTCTATGGCGTGGTCAATATGCTCCGTAGCATGATGCGCCAGTTTTCCGCTGAGCGTATGGTGGTTATTTTTGACGCGAAAGGAAAAACCTTCCGCGATGATATGTACCCACAATACAAAGCTAACCGTCCACCAATGCCTGATGATCTACGTTGTCAGATTGAGCCGTTGCACAATGTTATCCGTGCGATGGGGCTACCGCTGATATCGATTGAAGGTGTCGAAGCCGATGACGTGATTGGTACGCTAGCTTCTCAAGCATCACAAGCCGGCATGCCAGTGCTGATCAGCACTGGTGATAAAGACATGGCACAGCTAGTGGACGAGAATGTCACCTTGATCAATACCATGACGAATGTGGTACTTGACCGTGAAGGGGTGATTGAAAAATTCGGTATCCCTCCTGAGCTTATCATCGATTATCTGGCCTTGATGGGCGATAAAGTCGATAACATTCCTGGTGTACCGGGTGTCGGTGAGAAAACAGCGATTGCGTTACTACAAGGCATTGGCAGCCTAGAGAAAATTTACGACAACCTCGATAAAATTGCGCAATTGGGTTTTCGCGGCTCTAAAACCATGGCGCAAAAACTGGCGGATAACCGTGAAAACGCTTTTCTCTCTTACCAATTAGCCACCATCAAGCTGGATGTCGCTTTGGAAGAGAAACCAGAAACCTTGCGCAAAACCCAGCCCAATATTGATGAGTTGATTAAACTTTATGGTCAGCTCACGTTTAAATCTTGGTTAACAGAATTGCTGGATGGTGGTAATGGGGTGATTGACGCTGATGAAAAAGTGGGTGCGGTAAACACTTCTTCTTCACAAGCAAGGGAGATGGATACAACCGCCGCCACGATTGATCGCAGCCAATATCAAACCATTTTAGATGAAGAGACATTTAATACTTGGTTAGAAAAACTGAAAGCGGCAGAAGTGTTTGCGTTTGATACGGAAACCGACAGCCTCGATTATATGGTAGCGAATTTAGTTGGCCTCTCTTTTGCGACCGAAGAGGGCGTTGCAGCGTATGTTCCTGTTGCGCATGACTATCTTGACGCACCAAAGCAACTGGACCGTGATTGGGTGCTCGCCCAACTTAAACCCATTTTAGAAGATGAAAGCCAAGCCAAAGTGGGGCAGAACCTAAAATACGATGCCAGCATTGTTGCGCGTTACGGTATCAATATGAAAGGCATCAAGCACGATACGATGCTCGCATCTTATGTGTACAACAGCGTCGGTGGCAAACATGATATGGACAGTTTGGCGCTACGATTCTTGCAACACAGCTGTATTTCATTTGAACAGGTGGCGGGCAAAGGTAAAAACCAGCTGACCTTCAACCAAATCGAACTTGAGCAAGCGGCACCGTACGCTGCGGAAGATGCTGATGTGACTTTGCGACTTCATCACCGTTTGATGAGTCATATTGAGCAAGATGAGAAGCTTAATCGCATCTACCAACAGATAGAAGTACCTCTTGTTCCCGTGTTGTCACGTATGGAACGTACAGGCGTGATGATCGATGATATGTTGCTTGGCGCGCAATCGCATGAAATCGCTGCTCGTTTAGAGCAACTAGAACAGCAAGCGTTTGATATCGCGGGTCAACCTTTCAACCTAAGCTCACCAAAACAGCTGCAAACCATTTTGTTTGAACAGATGGGACTACCGGTGATTAAGAAAACGCCAACAGGTACACCTTCCACCAATGAAGAAGTACTGCAAGAGTTGGCACTCGACGGTTACCCTCTGCCTAAAGTGATCATTGAACATCGTGGTTTGGCGAAGTTGAAATCGACCTACACCGACAAACTGCCTAAAATGATCAACCCAACCACAGGGCGAGTGCATACCTCGTATCACCAAGCTGTAACCGCCACTGGTCGTTTGTCTTCAACCGATCCAAATTTGCAAAACATTCCGATCCGTAACGAAGAAGGACGCCGGATCCGTCAAGCCTTTATCGCTCCTCATGGCTGGAAAATTCTGGCCATCGATTACTCGCAAATTGAGCTGCGGATTATGGCGCACTTGTCCGGCGATAAAGCGCTGCTTGAAGCATTCCAGCAAGGGAAAGATATCCATGCAGCGACCGCGGCTGAAATTCTTGGAGTGAGTATTGAGCAAGTCAGCAGTGAGCAGCGTCGCCGTGCGAAAGCGGTTAACTTTGGTTTGATTTACGGGATGAGCGCCTTTGGTTTAGCTAAGCAGCTCGGCATTCCTCGTTATGAAGCCCAAGAATATATGGATAAATACTTTGAGCGTTATCCTGGCGTGATGCAATACATGGAAGATACACGCTCTACGGCTAGTGAACTTGGCTATGTTGAAACTTTATTTGGTCGTCGTTTGCATCTGCCTGAAATTAAATCGCGTAATGGGATGCGCCGCAAAGCCGCTGAACGTGCCGCGATCAATGCTCCAATGCAAGGTACGGCGGCGGATATCATCAAAAAAGCGATGCTATTAGTCGATGCTTGGATTGAGGAGCATGGACAGGGACGCGTTAAACTCTTGATGCAAGTGCACGATGAACTGGTGTTTGAGGTGCAAGAGACGGCTTTAGCCGAAATTGAAATTAAAGTACAACAATTGATGGAATCAGCGGCAACGCTAGCGGTGCCATTGGTCGCGGATACTGGTCATGGAGACAACTGGGATCAGGCGCATTAGTTGTTTTTTGAGCAAAATTAGCTAATTTATATGAGCCGACGCACAAATGTCGGCTTTTTTATGGCCTAGAAACAAGTGTTCTTGATTTTAAACTTTGTGTTGTTTAATAAAATTTTCATGAAAAAAAACTACAAAAATAGTTTTCATTTCTGACCATTTGTTATACATTAACTCTCGTAGGGTACAGAGGTAAGATGTTCTATCTTTCAGACCTTTTGTTTCACGTTATTGGATTAGGCTGATTCAGCCGCCCCAGTCAGTATTTGACTGGGGCGTTTTTTATTGGGCCAAAGAAAATATTCATCACTGTTTTTTACGAGAATTTAGGTGATAAAAACACACTATTCTATTGCTGAGTAGTTACTTTATTTCTTTTATAAACACCCAATTCTGTAACTGGCTAACAGTCACACTTTGATTATTTCTAATGAGAAATCAAGTTCGCCTCAAACGCAAAAAATATGTTTAAATATCATTAGTATTCATTATGTTATGTTGATTTTATTGGGATGAGCCAGAGGAGTGTTCTGTGGGTGAGTGAATTGATGACTCTTTGACCTATTGAAAAGTTGGAGGGATTAAGGAATGCTTAGCAAAACAATAATAAATTACCTCCTACTTCTCTCCCGTTGCCCCACCAGGATGGTGGGGATTTTTCTTTTTACCATTCGCATTTGGATTTAAAGCCTATAAAAAAGCCCCACGATTAAGTAGGGCTCTGTTGGAGTCACGATTTTTAGTGTTCTACAGAATTAGTGTTGTGCAGAATGGTCTGGATTCTCTTCTATCTCTTCTAAGTGAGTTGAATCACACTCATCCATCTCTTCCACTGTTTCTTGCTCAGCTAAATGTGCGAGTGCGGGTGCAAACCACGTATCCAATTTATTACGCAGCACATCGACGCCTAAGCCTTTCAATGATGAAAAAGCATCGACAGTGACATCGCCGCCAAAAGAGCGTGCCTCTTCACGAGTTTTTAACACTTGAGCTTTACGTGCGCCACTTTTTAGCTTGTCCGCTTTAGTCAGTAGTACTAGCACTGGGATGTAGCAATCGACAGCCCAAGAAATCAATTGTTGGTCGAGATCTTTCATCGGATGGCGAATGTCCATTAGCACAACCAGCCCTTTTAAGCTCTTGCGCTTTTGTAGGTATTCACCTAATGATTTTTGCCATTTTTTCTTTAGTTCCAAAGGAACTTGAGCAAAACCATAGCCCGGTAAATCCACAATATGACAACCTTCAGTGACTTTAAATAGGTTGATCAGTTGGGTTCGACCCGGAGTTTTACTGGTTTTAGCCAAGCTCTTCTGATTCGTTAAGCGATTCAACGAACTCGACTTACCTGCATTGGAGCGTCCTGCAAACGCAATTTCGATCCCTTCATCATCAGGTAGATGACGAATGTCAGGCGCACTGGTAATGAAATGCGTGTTTTGATAATGAATTTTTACGCTCACTGTTAACTCCATCTCGACTTTGTGTAGTCGATTGATTACTTTTTTGTGAAATTGTGTAAAATAACCGTGCTCGGCATAAGGTCGCCTATTGTACCATGAGTCGCCACTGAGAGTGAGTAGCAACTGCAAAGTGGTACTGGAAGCTTGATAATTATAAATGGAATGTCATGAAGAAATTAGCGCTAATCTTGAGTCTTTTAGCCAGCTGCTCAGTGTGGGCCCAAGGCAGCATTGAAGCTGGTAAAGCAAAATCCCAAACGTGTGTTGCCTGTCACAGTGCTGATGGCAATAGTCTACTTACAATCTATCCTAAAATTGCTGGTCAGCATGAGAAATACATAGAGAAGCAATTGCATGATCTCAAGCTGGGAATGACAAGCGGTGGCAAACAAGGTCGTTACGATCCCGTAATGAGTGCCATGGCGATGCCTCTTAGCGACGAAGATATAGCTGATCTTGCAGCGTATTTTGCATCACAAACTATTTCAGCGAACTCAACGCCTGAAGACGTTGCAGTGAAAGGAAAAGCACTTTATAGCGCAGGTGATGCAGAGCGTGGTTTAACCGCTTGTATTGCGTGTCATGGTCCACGTGGTAATGGTACTGAGCTTTCAGGTTTCCCTAAAATTTCTGGTCAGCATGCTGACTACATCAAAGCTCAACTGCAAAAATTCCGCGATGACGCTCGTAATAATGATATGAATGCCATGATGCGTGATGTCGCGAAAAAGCTCAGCGACACTGACATCGAAATACTTTCTAAATACGTTGGCGGCCTTCACTAAACTCTACACCGTTCGAGCACTGTTGTTTGAAAACGCCTTAGCACTGAGCTAGGGCGTTTTCTTTTGTGCTGAAGAAAACGTAATTTTTTGCTCAATGATCGGCTTACCTATCGCTTTTTTTATCTTTTTTTTGCCTAGCTGGTGAAAAAATACGCGCTGACTCTCCACTCTAATGCCACTTTCTGGTATGTTGCGCATCCCTGTTTGAGGATGTTACATGCACATTTGCCCATTATGTTTTAGTGAACAAATAGTTCCTTATTTTGCCGATAAAGTTCGCCCTTATCTGCAGTGCCAACACTGTGCACTTGTGTTTGTTAGCCCTGAACATCGTCTTGACGAAAAAGCGGAAAAAGCATTTTATGATTTGCATGAAAATAACCCGCAGGATAGGGGTTATCGCCAGTTTTTGTCACGCGTTTGTGCGCCGATGTTGGAGAGGCTTTCTCCGGCATCTAACGGGTTAGATTTTGGTTGTGGGCCGGGGCCAACCTTATCCATTATGTTGGAAGAGGCTGGGCACACAATGTCGTTATACGATATCTTTTTTCATCCAGATGAAAAGGTGTTGCAGGCGACCTATGATTTTATGACTGCCACTGAAGTGATTGAGCATTTACATAAGCCGCACCAAGTTTGGCAGCAATGGTTAAATTTAGTTAAGCCAGGAGGCTGGATTGGGTTAATGACCAAACTAGTCAAAGACGTGGAGGCGTTTGCTGGGTGGCACTACAAAAATGATCTCACACATGTGATCTTTTTTAGTCGTGAAACCTTCCAGTACTTGGCCAAGCGGGATGAGCTTGAACTTGAATTTATTGGTAATGATGTAATTTTACTGAGGAAACCCCAGTAATGAGCCGTAGTAAAAAATCGAGAAAGCCGGGTTCAGCCGGTGAAGGCGACGTGATTGTCACTCGTAATCGCAGTGAGGCAGATGTTGAAGGCCGTTTGCGTAAGCGAGTTAAAAAACAGAAAGGTCTGAAAGCGGGTAGCCGCCATTCCGATGGTTCAGATCAGCAGCAGCGAGAAGCCGCTAAAGCGCGCGATCCACGTTTAGGCAGCAAGAAAAAAATTCCTCTGGTGGTTGAGCCAGCGAAGAAAATGACCAAGCAAGAGCGTCGTTTGTCGGCTGAGCAAGAGCTCGAAATGCTGGAAAATGATGCGCAATTGAACGTGTTGCTCGATCGTATTGATAATGGCGAAAACCTAGGTGCCGGCTTGCAAAAATACGTTGATGAGAAACTCGAGCGTATTGAAGCACTGATGAGGCAACTTGGTCTGTATGCTGAAGAGCAAGAAGATGTTTTCGAGCCAATCGTGACTGGCGATAGTGCCAAAAAATCACGTTCAGATGATGATTTATTATCAGATTTTGAAGGCTTCGACCTAAATGATTTAAAAGGATAGAAAGTGCCATGAATGTAACCTTGTTAGCCATTGCTGGTGGAATCATTATTCTCGGCTTAGCGTCTTACGCTGGTTACCTTCTGCTGCAACTGAAAAAGCAAAAGGATTTGCAGCTTCAACATCAAACATTGGCCATTGAAAAACGCAATGCAAATATTTTTGATAGCGTAAATACGCTTTGCATGGCTGGGATTCAAGGCCAATGTGATCTCTCCGAGATCAGCATCCGTGTCTACTGCATTATGGATTATGTTCAAGGCGAACAGAGAATCGACTTTGATAGTTCGTATCCCGCTATTTCCGAACTTTATTATATAGTGAAGGATATGCCGCGTGGCGAAGAGCGCAGCCAACTCGCTAAACAAGAGCGAATGAAGCATAACTTAGTGCGCCAAAAGGCGGAGGCCCGTTTAATGGATGCGATTGTTGAAGAGTTAAAAGTTCTGCAAAAACGCATTGCCCCTTTGAATAGTCAAATTCCGATTCAAATGATGTAATGGCTCGACTGCCTCTTTCGAGTGAGTGATCGCGTTAGCAGTTTAGAACATTTATACACAAATTTCGTTTTGTCACCCGACGTCCATCATTGTCATGTGGCAAAATAGCCCGTCAAAGTTTCGAACGGAAAGCACAGCATGTCTTCGCAAGTCGTACCCAGCCAACAGATCGTATGGGATCAAGCTGTTTTAGATAAGTATAACTATTCAGGCCCGCGTTATACCTCTTATCCTACAGCACTTGAATTCCATGAAGCATTTACTATTGCCGATTATGATATGGCGTGTGCCCAATACCCTGACAGGCCACTTTCGCTTTATATTCATATCCCGTTTTGTCACAAACTTTGTTACTACTGTGGTTGTAATAAGGTGATTACCCGTCATTCGCATAAAGCTGACGACTATTTAGATGTGCTCGAACATGAGATTCGCCAACGAGCCTCTTTGCTGCATGGCCGTAGAGTCACACAACTGCATTTCGGTGGTGGCACACCAACCTTTTTAACTCAATTGCAAATTAGCCGTTTAATGGCCATTTTGCGTGGTGAGTTCCGCTTTGAAAATGACGCAGAAATCAGTATTGAAGTTGATCCGCGTGAAATCGAGTTAGAGATGCTTAATCACCTGCGCAGCGAAGGATTTAACCGCCTGAGCATCGGCGTACAAGATTTCAACAAAGAAGTGCAAAAGCTGGTGAACCGCGAGCAAGATGAAACCTTTATTTTTGCTATGGCGGAACGAGCTAAACAACTGGGTTTTCGCTCAACCAACCTTGATCTCATATACGGCTTGCCTAAGCAGACTAAAGGCTCTTTTGCTAAAACATTAGCGCAAGTGTTGGAGATGAAGCCGGGTCGATTGTCGGTATTTAACTACGCGCACATGCCGCAGCTGTTCGCTGCGCAGCGTAAGATTAAAGATGAAGATCTACCTACGGCGGAAGAAAAACTGGCCATATTACAAGACACGATCGCGACCTTAACGGGTGCTGGTTATCAGTTCATTGGCATGGACCATTTTGCACTGCCCAATGATGAGTTGGCCGTCGCGCAGCGTGAAGGCATTTTACATCGCAACTTTCAAGGTTATACCACGCAAGGTAACTGCGACTTAGTTGGCTTTGGTGTCTCAGCCATTTCAATGATTGGGGATGCGTATGCGCAGAACCAAAAAGAGCTGAAAAAATACTATGAGCAAGTTAATGAGTTACGTCATGCACTCTGGAAAGGGGTGGCACTGGATAGTGATGACTTACTTCGTCGCGAAGTGATCAAGCAGCTTATCTGCAATTTCAAACTGGATAAAAGCCAAATTGAAGCACAGTTTAACGTGACGTTTGATCACTACTTCAAGCAAGATCTTGAGTTACTACAAACTTTTATTGATGATGAGTTAGTGGAAGTCGATGAAAAAGAGATCCGCGTTACTTTGCGCGGGCGGTTGTTGATCCGCAACATCTGCATGTGCTTTGATAAATACTTGCGTGTTCGTGCTCGTCAGCAACAATTTTCGCGGGTAATTTAACGCCCTTACCATGAATCATAAAGCCACTGCTCGTCAGTGGCTTTTTCTTTGAAAAGAGAAGGATGAGTTATGGCGTAAGGTATTTATTCGCTGCAACATCCCACAATGCTTTGATTAATGGGTTATCAAGCTGCGAGCGTTTGCAGCACACACCGAGCTGAAATGGTTTTACGGGTGCTAATTTAAGGCGCTGGATCTTATCTCTCACCGGGCTATTGTTGATCACTACATCCGGCGCAATGCCGATACCGCAACCAAGCGCGACCATGCTGACAATCGCTTCATGCCCTGAGCTCTGCGCGTAAATATTGGGTTTGATCTTCATTTTTTTAAACCATGCATTGGCTCTATCTCTTGCCGTTCCCGCTTCAGGAACAATAAAAGGGACAACTGACCAATCGGGTGTGTCATTTTGCAGTTGTTCGATAAAGCTACTGATCCCGAGCGGCGCGATCACCGATAAGGGTATTTCACCAATCGTTTCAAATTCAACGCGAGCTGGTAGCTGTTCGGGCATGGCTGAAATGGCAATATCCGCTTCATCATTCAAAATCTTATCAATCGCTTGAGCAGGATCGCCAGTCAAGAGTTTGAACTCAATATACGGATGGCGAACTCGAAAATCGGACAGTAACTGAGGCAGGTGGCTGTAGCTGGCGGTGACTGAGCAAAACAAGCGAATTTCCCCTTGTAATACGCTGTTTTGGTTTTTCATTTGTACGTTATATTGCTGCCACTCTGTAATGATTTTGAGTGCAACAGGAACCAGTTTACTGCCTGCTGGCGTTAGCTCAACGCTACGATTATCACGCACAAATAAGCTTTGGCTAGTTTCTTCTTCCAGCTTCTGGATCTGCCGGCTGAGCGCGGATGGGCTGATGTGCATCGCGGCGGCGGTCTTACTGAAGTTTTTACTCTCACACAGATGGATAAACATCTGCAGGTTTTTAATGTTCATAAGTTAATCACATCACGTTGCATAAATTGCAATAACTAATTGTGAATATATCACTTTAAGCAACTTGATGTCTGCTTTAGTATCAGTTTATTCGGTTCTAGAAACCGACCTGATGGAAAGAATCTTTAAAGGAGAGCGCTAACATGGCTAACTATTTCAATACCCTAAATCTACGCCAACAACTTGACCAACTTGGTCGTTGCCGCTTTATGGATCGCTCTGAGTTTGAAAGCGAAGCCGAGTACCTCAAAGGTAAGAAAGTGGTGATTGTCGGTTGTGGTGCACAAGGTTTAAACCAAGGTCTAAATTTACGAGACTCTGGCCTTGATGTCTCTTATGCATTGCGTCAAGCGGCGATCGACGAACAGCGTCAGTCCTATAAAAATGCTAAAGAGAACGGTTTTGAAGTGGGTAGCTATGAAACGCTCATCCCTCAAGCAGACTTGGTCATTAACCTAACGCCAGATAAACAGCACAGCAATGTTGTCGAAACCATCATGCCGCTGATGAAAAAAGGTGCAGCATTGGGGTATTCTCACGGCTTCAACGTGGTTGAAGAGGGGATGCAGATCCGTAAAGACATCACGGTTGTGATGGTGGCGCCTAAGTGCCCGGGAACCGAAGTGCGTGAAGAGTATAAGCGTGGTTTCGGCGTGCCGACTTTGCTTGCCGTTCACCCAGAAAATGACCCCCAAGGTGAAGGTTGGGATATCGCAAAAGCTTGGGCGGCCGGAACGGGCGGTCATCGTGCTGGCTGTTTGGAATCCTCTTTCGTTGCCGAAGTAAAATCGGACCTTATGGGCGAGCAAACCATCTTGTGTGGCATGCTACAAGCGGGTTCGATTGTGTGCTATGAGAAGATGGTAGCAGAAGGTATTGACCCAGGTTACGCAGGTAAACTGCTGCAATACGGTTGGGAAACGGTAACCGAAGCGCTGAAATTTGGTGGCATCACTCACATGATGGATCGCCTATCAAACCCAGCAAAAATCAAAGCGTTTGAGCTGTCTGAAGAGCTTAAAGACTTGATGCGCCCACTGTACAACAAACATATGGATGACATTATTTCTGGTCATTTCTCTAGCACTATGATGGCTGACTGGGCTAACGATGATGCTGATTTACTGGGTTGGCGTGCTGAAACCGGTGAAACTGCGTTTGAAAACTACCCACAGTCTGATGTACAGATCACTGAGCAAGAGTACTTCGACAAAGGTATTTTGATGATTGCCATGGTTCGCGCTGGGGTTGAGCTGGCATTTGAAGCTATGACGGCTTCCGGTATTGTTGAAGAGTCAGCTTACTATGAATCCCTGCATGAGCTGCCACTGATTGCCAACACAGTAGCACGTAAGCGTTTGTATGAAATGAACGTGGTTATTTCTGATACGGCAGAGTATGGTAATTACCTGTTTGCCAATGTCGCAACACCGTTACTGCGCGAAAAGTTCATGCCAAAAGTATCTACTGATGTGATTGGTAAAGGCCTTGGTGAAAGCTCGAATTTCGTTGATAACGCGACCTTGATTGAAGTTAACGAAATTCTTCGCAACCATCCGGTTGAGTACATCGGTGAAGAGTTGCGCGGTTACATGACAGATATGAAACGCATTGCTGTCGGTGGCTAAAGGCTAATTCACCTTCCGGTGGTTAAGAAGGGGTCGAGAGTTCGCCCCTTTTCAATGACGAGAATGATGATGTAAAGCTCCAGACTGACTGGAGAGAATAAATACAAAAGCAAACACAATATAAAACAAAAGGCTTGGTCGCCGTTGACCAAGCCTTTTTTATTGGGAAATTTTTATCTCAACCGGGCAATATTATTTGGCGGTGATTTTCGCTTCTAGCTCGGCCAATTTTTGCTCCATTTCAGTGAGCTTTTGGCGAGTACGCATCAATACTTGAGTCTGTACATCAAATTCTTCACGGCTTACCACGTCCAATTTATTTAATTGGCCTTGGATCACTTGGCGGATTTTTTGATCAACGTCGGCACCCAAATCTTTTACGGGTTGAGGCATTGAATCGTGAATTTGTTTGGCAATTTGCTCAAGTTTTTTAGGGTCAAACATAGCGGCTTACACTCCTGTCAGTTTGTTTCCATTCTAAGCAATTGAGCTGAGAATGTCGTTATTCAAGGTAAGAAAAAGGCCACTGAGGTGGCCTTTTTTGAAGCAGTCTTAATTATATTGTGTTATTTATTTTCAGCGAGTCGGCGTTGTGCTGCTTTGGCCTCGTCAACTCTGGCTAGCTTTTCGAGGTCTTTATCCTCAACAAACACAGGCAGTGGCTTATGTTTTTCGGCTAGATAGCTGTAAATTACAGGCAGTACGAATAGCGTAAATAGTGTACCAATCGCAAGACCTGCCACAATCACAATACCAATACTAAAGCGCTGAGCTGCACCTGCACCCGTTGCGTACATCAACGGGATCAAACCTGCAATCATCGCTGCTGTCGTCATTAGAATTGGGCGAAGACGCACTTTGGCTGCCTCCATCACCGCTTCGATGCGAGATTTGTTATGGTGTAGCTGCTCTTCTTTCGCCACTTCACAAATAAGAATACCGTGCTTGGTGATAAGACCAACCAGTGTAATCAACCCTACTTGCGAGTAGATGTTCATGGTTGCTGCGCCCCAAGCTAGTGCAATTAATGCTCCGCAAATGGCGAGAGGAACAGATACCATGATAACCAATGGATCTTTTAACGACTCAAATTGAATCGCCAGTACCAAGAAGATGATGGCGAGTGCCAAACCAAAGGTCGCGTAGAGTGCACTTCCCTCAGTCACGTATTGACGCGCTTCACCCATATAATCGTGGTTGTAGCCAGCGGGCAGTTTAGTCGCGGCAACATCCTCAAACCACGTAATCGCATCACCCATTGCAACTCCTGGGCCCGGTACACTTCCGACGGTTGCCGAGTTTAGCTGGTTAAAGTGCGGCAGTGAGCGCGGCTCTGCAATCACATCAATGGTAATTAGGCTTCCTAATGGGATCATTTTTCCGTCAACGGCACGCACAAAGTAGTGATTCATCGATTCAGGGTTGAGGCGATATTTACGTTCAACCTGCGGGATCACTTCATAAGAGCGGCCATTGAGATCGATGCGGTTGACATAGCCATCCGCCATCATGGTCCCTAATGTCGTGCCAATATCCTTCATCGTGATGCCATAAACCCCAGCTTTATCTTTGTCGATATTGATTTTCATCGTCGCAGAATCGTAATTGAGGTCTAAATCGGAGTACACAAACATCGGGCTTGCTTTCACTTCTGTTAGCACTTCAGTGGCAATAGCAAACAAACTTTCAAAGCTATTGGGTGTAGTGATGACAAATTGAATTGGCAATCCAGAGCCTGCGCCGGGAAGTTCAGGCATTTGGAAGGCCGTCACGGCCATGCCTGGAATATCTTGCACTAAGGTGCCGACTCGAGTGGCAACCTCAGCTTGGCTTGCCTGGCGTTCACTCCAAGGCACCATAGAGGCAATACCAAACGCTTGGTTGGAGCTTGGAACACCGGTAAAGACTTGAGCAAACTGAACTTCTGGCTGTTCAGACAGAATCGTATTCACGTCATTCATGGTGTTTTGTAAATAGTCCAAGTTCGCATTCGAAGAACCCGTACCAATTAACATGACCACGCCTTTATCTTCAGAAGGGGCAAGCTCACTTGGAATGAATTTGAACAGCATAGGCAGGCTGGCAAACACGATCACCGCAAAGGCAATCACGACAGGACGGCGCTGCATTACTTTCTCGAGTAATTTCGCGTAGCGGTTACTCATTGAATCAAGTAATCCATGCACTTTTTGTTCAAACTTGTTGGGCTCTTCGTGCGCTTTAAGCATTTTAGAACACATCATGGGTGAAAGTGTCAGTGCAACAATACCTGAAACAAATACAGCACCAGCCAGTGTGAGTGCAAACTCTTTAAAGAGTGAGCCTGTTATGCCACCCATCATCGCTATCGGTGCATAAACGGCGCCCAGTGTCAGCGTCATCGCAATTACCGGAACGGCGATTTCACGAGTACCAATAATCGCGGCACGAAATGGTGATTCACCCAGCTTAATGTGGCGGTCAACGTTTTCTAGTACAACGATTGCATCATCCACCACAAGGCCGATAGCCAGTACCATCGCTAGCAGTGTCATCAAGTTCCATGAGAAGCCCATTCCCTGCATTACCATAGCAACACCAACTAAGGATAGTGGAATGGTAACAATCGGGATGATAACGGCACGTAAGGAGCCTAGGAATAGAGTAATGACGACAAGTACGATCAAGGCGGCTTCAGCGATGGTTTTTATGACCTCGTGGATCGATTCATTGATCGCCACCGTGGAGTCATACATCACGTTCATTTCGATGTTACTTGGTAGATTACGCTTTAACTGCGGTAACAGATCCAGCACATCTTGAGCAATGTTGATTGGGTTTGCGCTAGGTGCTGCGTTGATGGCTGCTACAACCGCTTCTCGGCCGTTTGCACTTGCGCGGTAAACATCATGGCTTTTTTCTAGCGTGACGTTTGCAATATCACCTAGGCGAATAACATTGCCGTCGCCCGTTTTAACCACCAGGTTTTTCAGCTCATCGACATTTGACACTTGCGTATCGGCACTACCGTTATACAGCACGAATTCGCCAGTGGCTTGTCCTGTTGCTGATTGATAGTTGTTGGCATTCAGCACGTTCATCACATCGCCCGCAGTGAGCTGTAGTCCTGCCATTTTTGCTGGATCAAGCCAAATGCGAAGGGCGTATTTCATGCCACCATACAAGTCAATCTTAGAGACGCCGTTGACGGTGAATATTTGAGGGTTAAATACACGCTCAAGATAGTCAGTAATTTGGCTTGAACTAAGTTCATCACTAGTGAAACCAATATACAGCACCGCGGTGGTTGAGCCGGTAGACATAGTTACCGTCGGATCTTCGGCCTCTTTAGGAAGCTGTGAGCGTACCGAGTTCGTTTTTGCTAACACATCTGAAAGTGCAGCGTTGGGATCGGTATTGAGCTTCATCGTTACGGTAATCGTTGATTTACCCAATACCGAAGAAGAAGTCATATAATCAATGTTGTCGGCTTGTGCGACTGCTTGTTCCAAAGGTTGAGTGATAAAACCTTGGATTAAGTCGGCACTTGCACCGTAATAGCCTGTACTCACTGTAACAACGGTATTCGTCATTTCAGGGTATTCACGAACCTGCATTTTGAAAATAGCTTGAAAACCAAGCAGAGCTATCAAAAAGCTGATCGATACCGCGAGCACTGGACGTTTTATAAAAACATCAGTAAAACGCATGATTCCTCCAATTACAGCATCGGTGTTTCAGCAGGTGGTGTAGTCGCATTACTTTCGACTACCCGAACTTTCGAATGGTTACTTAAGCGCACTTGACCTGAAGTGACCACGATGTCTCCATCTTGTACACCCTCTAAAATATGCGCCACAGCACCTTTGCGTTCACCTACTTTTACAACGCGCTGCTCTACTCGTTTAACGCCATCTTCTTCTTTCAACACGTAAACATTATCACCATACAGGGTGAAGGTAATGGCGGTTTGAGGAAGCGTGACTTGGTTTTCTAATTTCGGCAGGATGATGTTGGCACGAGCAAACATACCGCTGCGTAGTTTACCGTCACTATTTGGAATATCGGCTTGCACTTGGATTAAACCACTTTGAACGCTAACGGCAGGCTCAATCGCAGTAATGGATCCTGTAAACGCTGCATTAGGATAAGCATCGATAAAAATATCTACTTGCTGGCCTAATGAAATACGTGAAATATCCGTTTGTGGAACGGTAAAGCGCAGACGCATTACACTGGTATCTTCCAAGCGAACAATATCGGTGCCTGGCTGTAGGTATTGGCCTAAATACACATTACGGATACCCACCACACCAGCAAAGGGAGCTTTGATTTCACGACGATCAATGGAAGCTTTTAAACTTTCAATATCTGCAGACAAAGAGTAGTAGTTTGCTTCGGCTTCATCATAAGCTTCTTTTGAAATCGACCCTTTAGCGAATAGACCTTTATAGCGTTCGTATTTCGCTTTTGCAGCAGGTAGGCGAGCTTGTGAGCTTTTTAAATTAGCTTTCTCAACCGCAGAATCAAGTAAAACTAAAGGTTGGTCTTCCTCAACTTGTGTCCCTGATTCAAATGAAATCTTATCGATCACGCCGCTGGTTTCAGATGTCAGTGTCACGCCTTGATTGGGTTCAATAAAACCAATCGCTTCAATCACTGGGATCCAATCAACAGGAGTTACATCAGTCACTGTCACTGGAAATTCAGGTTCAGGACGGTTGGCCATGAATTCGGCAATTTTTTGTTGTTTAAACAGATTAAAACCTATCACGCTACCAAACAGTAGGAAGGCGATAAGTAACATAAAGAATGTCCACTTTTTCATTCTAGTCAGAACTCCAAGTTAGTGTTGAGTAATTGCATCCCAACTGGCGTCAATCACAGCACTGAGTGCGCTGTCATCCAGTTGATAACATTCCATCGCTTTTTTACGGGCAAGGGCGACCGTTGTTTCGAAGCTTAAAGCAGACAAAATCTGGTTATCCAACGGCTTGAATAATCCCTGCTCTTTACCTTGATCAAATAGTAAATCCACTTTGGCAAACATTTTTCGCTCAAGTTCCTTAACATTGCAACTGATTGTTGTTGGCAATGATTCATATTGAACTCGGTTGCTGAGTGTTGCACTGCTTGATTGTGCTAATTCCCAGATATTAAGCCACATCATTTTAAAGCGTTCTTTCAAAGGCATCTCATCATCAATATTGGCTTGCACCGCGTCAGCAATGTGCTGACAAACGTGTAAGCGAACTGTCACGAGAAGATGATCTTTGTCATCAAAGTAACGGTAAATTGTTCCCGTTGCGACACCGGCTTCTTTGGCTAATTTGTGCATCGATAAGCCTTGAAATCCAGATTCAGCGATCAGCTTTTCAGCGGCCACCAATATCTGCTGGTACTTATCCACGTGAATACAGTTAGACATGCTGACATCCCACAGTGAATGAACGTTCATTCATTATAGACCAAACTATAGCCCCTTATGCAATACACTAGTGTAGTAAAATGACAAAAATCTTATGGTGAATGACGTAGTAATCAGTAAAGCGCGGCATTATCATAGACGGCCCAAATAAAAGTGATACGAGTACCTCATGAAGCTGAATCCAAGACAAGACGAAGCCGTCAAATATGTATCGGGCCCATGTCTAGTATTGGCGGGGGCTGGCTCGGGTAAAACGCGCGTAATTACCAACAAGATCGCTTACTTGGTTCAACAGTGTGATTATAAAGCGCGCAACATTGCTGCCGTTACATTTACTAACAAAGCCGCTCGAGAAATGAAGGCGCGGGTAGCACAAACGCTTGGAAAAGCTGAGTCAAAAGGGCTGCTCGTTTCCACATTTCATACTTTAGGCCTCAATATTATCCGTCGGGAATATAAATTTTTGGGCTTGAAAGCGGGGTTCTCTCTGTTTGACGACCAAGACCAGCTTGCGCTGCTCAAAGAGTTGACAGAGAAACAGCTCGAGGGCGATAAAGATCTGCTGCGCCAATTGCTCAGCACCATCTCCAACTGGAAGAACGACATGTTGACGCCAGAGCAAGCGAAAGGTTTTGCTCAAGGTGAACAACAACAGCTGTTCGCTTACTGCTTCGATCTTTATCAAAAGCAAATGAAAGCGTATAACGCGCTCGATTTTGATGATCTTATTTTAATGCCGGTGCTGTTATTGCAAAACAACGCCGAAGTTCGTCAGCGTTGGCAAAACCGCATTCGCTACTTGCTGGTGGATGAATATCAAGATACCAATACCAGTCAATACGAGTTAGTGAAATTGTTGGTTGGAGAACGTGGCCGTTTAACCGTGGTGGGTGATGATGATCAATCCATCTATTCTTGGCGAGGGGCGAAACCGCAAAACCTCGTGTTGCTGGGGCAAGATTACCCAAATCTTAAACTGATTAAGCTTGAGCAGAACTACCGTTCAACCAGCCGTATTTTGAGAGCGGCCAATATTCTGATTGCTAACAACCCACACGTGTATGAGAAAACGCTTTTTTCTGAGATCCCTGAGGGTGAAAAACTCAAAGTTTTGCTAGCGAAAAATGAAGATCATGAAGCGGAGCGGGTCACTGGTGAACTGATTGCGCATAAATTTCTCAATCGCACCGAATATCGTGATTACGCGATATTGTACCGCGGTAATCATCAGTCACGCTTAATTGAAAAATCGCTGCTGCAAAACCGCGTGCCTTATAAGTTATCCGGTGGAACGTCATTTTTTGCCAGAGCCGAAATTAAAGACATCATGGCTTACCTCAAAGTGTTGGTGAATCCTGACGATGACAATGCTTTTTTACGCATTGTGAACACGCCAAAACGAGAAATTGGCCCAGTCACGTTAGAGAAATTGGGTAGTTACGCCAATATGCGTGGCAAAAGCTTGTTTTCGGCCAGTTTTGAACTTGGCTTAGAGCATCATTTGTCTGGAAGAGGGCTCGACAACTTGCGTCAGTTTACGCAATGGTTAGTGGCTATCTCAGATCAAGCTGAACGAGGCAATACCGTTGAAGCGGTGCGATCGTTAGTCCGAGATATTCATTATGAAGATTGGCTGTATGAAACCTCTTCCAGTCCCAAAGCGGCCGAAATGCGTATGAAAAACGTCTCTGATCTCTATTCTTGGATTGTGGCCGACCTTGAAGGTGACAACTATGACCAACAAGAAAAATCACTCAAAGAAGTTGTACAGCGCTTAACCCTACGCGACATGATGGAGCGAAGTGAAGAAGAGGATGAGAGTGATGCCGTTCAGTTGATGACATTGCATGCATCGAAAGGCCTTGAATTTCCTTACGTTTATTTGATTGGCACTGAAGAGGGTATTCTTCCTCATCAAACCAGTATCGATGAGGACAACGTCGAAGAAGAACGTCGTTTGATGTATGTCGGGATAACTCGCGCGCAGCGAGAACTGACTTTAACTATGTGTAAAGAACGTCGTCAATACGGGGAACTGCTTAAACCCACACAAAGTCGCTTTTTGGATGAATTACCCTTTGACGATGTTGAGTGGGAACAGAGCAAAAAGCCAGTAAGTCAAGAAGAGCGAATGGCGAAAGGACAAAGTCATATTGCTAATTTGCGCGCTGCCATGTTTAAGAAATAGTGCTTAAAAAATAATAAAAACAAAGGTTTGGAATTAAAGCCAAACCTTTGTTTTATAGGAATTAATGTATTAAAGACCTGCAATCATATGCTCAATGGCGGCAACGATTTCGTCGTCAGAGCAATCCATACAGGTTCCTTTAGCTGGCATGGCATTAAAGCCTTGCAGTGCATGATTTTTCAATACATCTTTACCTTGGGCGATACGTGGAGCCCACTCTTCAGCATTGCCAATTTTAGGTGCGCCACTGATGCCTGTAGAGTGGCAAGCGATACAGAATGTACCATAAACTTGCGCGCCATCACGAGGGCCTGTCGGTTCTGCCGCAACGGGTTCACTACCCGCTAAGTAAACATCACCTACAGGTTTAATGCGATCAGCAATGGCATCGTATTCAGCTTGGCTGGTTGCCAATGCAACACTAGAAAAGGTTAAAGCAGCGAATAACACGCTTATGATTCGTCGAGACATATCCATTAAACTCACTTTATATTCCAAAGGTAAGTTCATGCTTACCTATTTATACTTAGATTTAGAGTGTGGCTGATTTAAAAGCCATTCAAGCTGTTAAATCAATGTAAATATTGGGTGATTATATCCCGATAAGTTGTTGCAATAAACAACAAGTTGCGATCTTCAAGGGGTGAGTCACATCCTTATTATAGAGGTAATAATGGTTATCTGATGAAAAAGGCGTCAAACGATAAAAAAAGTTGAAAAAGTACTAGACGCCCTAGTGTGAACTCCGTATTATTCCACTCCGCCGATAGGGCATGCGCCCGTAGCTCAGCTGGATAGAGCGTTGGCCTCCGGAGCCAAAGGTCGAAGGTTCGAATCCTTTCGGGCGCGCCATCCGGATGCTTATGTAAATAAGTAGCAAATTGGCAAAACAGTGGTGGCTATAGCTCAGTTGGTAGAGCCCCGGATTGTGATTCCGGTTGTCGCGAGTTCAAGTCTCGTTAGCCACCCCATTATTTGGTAACTTCGGTTTCCTTTCTTGGTGAAAGTCGAGAAAAAAGATTTACATCGATGAATAGACTAGTTTGATAGTGCATCATGATGTTAGGAATAGCGGAGCAGAGGGTTCTCTATCGCTTATTCCAAAAAATGAATTTGTATCGGTGAATAGCGCAGCTTGGTAGCGCATCTGGTTTGGGACCAGAGGGTCGGGGGTTCGAATCCCTCTTCACCGACCACTTTTCTTTTCTTCTCATTGGTTAAAAATGAAAAGAAAAATAACGGCAAGCAAGCGGTTATTGCAAAGTTTGATGGTGGCTATAGCTCAGTTGGTAGAGCCCCGGATTGTGATTCCGGTTGTCGCGAGTTCAAGTCTCGTTAGCCACCCCATTATTCGGTAACTTCGGTTTCCGTTCTTGGTGAAAATCGAGAAGAAAGAGATATATCGGTGAATAGCGCAGCTTGGTAGCGCATCTGGTTTGGGACCAGAGGGTCGGGGGTTCGAATCCCTCTTCACCGACCACCTTAAAAAGCCTCAGTCGAAAGACTGGGGCTTTTTAATATCTGATGTTTGGAGCCTTAATCAAGGTAATGAGAGCCAAAGTGGGGTTCGTCTGATTTTCAAAACCGGGCTCTTCACCGACCACCTTAATAAGCCTCAGTCGAAAGACTGGGGCTTTTTAATATCTGATGTTTGAAGCCTTAATCAAGGTAATGAGAGCCAAAGTGGGGTTCGTCTGATTTTCAAAACCGGGCTCTTCGCCGACCACCTTAAAAAGCCTCAGTCGAAAGACTGGGGCTTTTTAACATCTGGTGTTTGGAGCCTTAATCAAGGTAATGAGAGCCAAAGTGGGGTTCGTCTGATTTTCAAAACCGGGCTCTTCACCGACCACTTTAATAAGCCTCAGTTGAAAGACCATTCTCTCTATTCAATGTTCGATTCCTTATTGACTCCTATCTCATTAAGTCAGTGAATTATCATGTTTAAAGGCTAAACCCTAAATTTTCTGTTCAGATGAATTCACTGCTTTTCTGCCTTTTCATTAGTTTTTAGTCTGGCATTTTGTTGGTTATTCTGGTTTTTGTTTCTAATGTGTTACGTGATATGCCGCAATATAATTTGAAATTTTATTCTGCATTCTTTTTTAGAATGCATGGTAAATTGGCGTTTTCTTAGGCTTAACGTCTATGTTTTGGGGTGTATTACTGCGTGCTAGAATATTGGTCATACCAATGATTAATGCATATGTGGTGCATAAAAATACGATGTTACTGCTTTGGTTTGATTTGATATCGACTTTTTATCCTATCGATGTTGCTTTTCTGTGAAATATTTGCCAAATTGATGGCCTTGTTAATTACCAGAATATTGTACTGGTATGAATGGATTCATTTTTACTGGCTTTGAACGCTTTGTTGTTCAAAGGTAGTTACAGACAGGGCACAACACTGCCCAAGTCGTAGAGGTCTGGGATGTCACTTTTAGAAGTAAAAAACCTGCGTATTGAATACCCATCGCGTCATGGTGTTCACGTTGCTGTGAAATCGCTTTCGTTTAATATCGAGCGGGGTGAAATTGTTGGGGTTGTGGGAGAATCAGGCGCCGGAAAATCGACCGTAGGTAATGCGGTTATCGATTTATTGAGCCCACCCGGTCTCATTGCCAGTGGCGATGTGTTCTTAGATGGTGAGAAGATTTCAGGCCTATCGCCTGAGCAGATGCGCCAAGTTCGCGGATCTAAAATTGGCTTTATTTTTCAAGACCCAATGACGTCGCTTAATCCGCTATTTACTGTTGAACATCAACTGACAGAAACCATCCACGCCAATATGAAAGTGACTGAGGAAGAAGCGTATCAACGTGCACTTTCTTTGATGAAGCAAGTGGGTATTCCTCAGCCTGAAAACCGTTTGAAGCAGTATCCACACCAATTCTCTGGTGGCATGCGTCAACGTGTTGTGATTGCCATTGCGCTGGCGGGTGAACCTGATCTTATTATTGCCGATGAACCGACCACTGCATTAGACGTTTCTATTCAAGATCAAATCTTGAGCCTCATCCGCGAGCTATGCATTAAAAACAATGTTGGTTGTATGCTGGTCACCCATGATATGGGGGTGGTCTCGAATGTGACGGATCGCGTCGCGGTGATGTATCGCGGTGACTTGGTTGAATTTGGACCGACAGCTAAAGTGTTGGGCGCTCCGGATCACTCCTATACGCGCAGTTTGATTTCCGCCGTTCCTCGCTCAGATAAAAAACTCGATCGCTTTCCGCTGGTGAGCTATATCGAAGAGGCAAGTGAGTTAAAACCACTGGATGTTAAAAACCATTGGTTGGGTCAGAGCCAAGATAATCGCCAATACACAGGCCCACTGCTGACAGTGGAAAACGTGAATTTACGCTTTACGACCAAAGACTCATTGTTTGAAAGTCGCCGTGAATATGTCCAAGCTTCAAATGACGTCAGTTTCGAGGTGTTTGAAGGGGAAACTTTTGGTTTGGTTGGGGAATCAGGTTCCGGTAAATCAACCATCGCACGCGTGATTGCGGGCCTGTACGCTCCAAACTCAGGCAAAGTCTGTTTTGAAGGGATTGATCTTACTGCGCTGAAATCGGAAAACGAGCGCCGTCCGATGCGCCGCCAGATGCAGATGGTGTTTCAAAACCCTTATACCTCAATGAATCCGAGAATGAAGATTTTCGATATCATTGCCGAGCCGATTCGTTTTCATAAATTAACCCGTAGCGAAGCGGAAACACGGCAAATTGTGCATGATCTTTTAGAGCACGTAGGCCTAGGTAAAATGGCGGGAGTGAAATATCCGCACGAGTTTTCCGGCGGTCAACGTCAACGTATTTCAATTGCTCGCGCACTCGCCACGCGTCCTCGCTTATTGATTTGTGATGAACCCACGTCCGCGCTCGACGTGTCTGTGCAAGCGCAGATCTTAAACCTATTAAAAGATCTGCAAGATGAGCTCAATTTGACCATGCTGTTCATCAGCCATGACTTACCTGTGATCCGCCAAATGTGCGATCGTGTCGGCGTCATGCAAATGGGGACCTTACTGGAGGTCGCCCCTACAGAGCAGTTGTTTAAGTCACCTCAACACCAATACAGCCAGCATTTGATTTCTTTAATGCCTGAGTTTACGGGCTTAAGAGAAGATGTCGTAACGGCATAAGCCAAAAAAGTTACAGATAGAGATATCATGACCAAGCGTGCTTGGAATGAATAAACAGAAGCAATTACAACAACTAGGGATTTGGATTCCCGCATAAGGAGTTATGCAATGAAAACCATGAAAAGCAAACTAACAGTAGCTTTGATGGCGGCAGGCTTAAGCTTTGCAGCTAGCGCGGCCAATATTACCGTCGCTTATGATGCTGACCCAGTGTCACTTGACCCGCATGAGCAGCTATCTGGTGGTACGCTACAAATGTCTCACATGGTGTTTGATCCTCTCGTTCGTTACACCCAGACATTTGATTTTGAACCTCGCCTTGCTGAGAAATGGGAACGTGTCAATGATACAACGTTCCGTTTTACGCTGCGTAAAGGGGTGAAATTCCATTCAGGTAACGAAATGACGGCAGACGATGTGGTCTGGACGTTCGATCGTTTACAAGATTCTCCTGATTTCAAAGCTATTTTTGAACCGTATGAAAAGATGGTCAAAGTGGATGATTACACCGTCGAGATCGTATCCAAAGGCGCTTATCCGCTGGTTCTGCAAACCGCAACCTACATCTTCCCTATGGACAGCAAGTTCTATTCGGGCAAAGCGGCTGATGGTAAAGAGAAATCTGAAATTGTGAAACACGGCAACTCGTTTGCTTCGACCAACGTTTCTGGTACTGGCCCATTTAGAGTGACTTTCCGCGAGCAAGGCGTAAAAGTGGAATTTGAACGCTTTAAAGATTATTGGGATAGCGCATCAAAAGGCAACGTAGACAAACTGACCTTAGTACCGATTAAAGAAGATGCCACTCGTGTTGCGGCGCTCCTTTCTGGTGATGTGGATATGATTGCACCTGTTGCGCCAAACGATCATAAACGTGTGGAAGAAGCCAAAGGTATTGATCTTGTGACCTTACCGGGTACGCGCATCATCACTTTCCAAATGAACCAAAACAGCAATGAAGCACTGAAAGATGTTCGCGTGCGTCAAGCCATTGTTCATGCCATCAACAACCAAGGTATCGTTGACAAAATCATGAAAGGTTTTGCGACAGCAGCTGGCCAACAAGGCCCAGCGGGTTATTCTGGTTATGACGCGAACCTTGTGCCTCGTTTTGATTTGAAAAAAGCGAAAGAGCTGATGAAAGAGGCTGGTTATGAGAAAGGGCTGACGCTCACCATGATCGCGCCAAACAACCGTTATGTGAACGATGCGAAAGTTGCACAAGCTGCAGCGGCGATGTTGTCGAAAATTGGTATTAAGGTTGATCTTAAAACCATGCCAAAAGCGCAATATTGGCCTGAGTTTGATAAGTGCGCCGCGGATCTGCTAATGATTGGCTGGCACTCAGATACTGAAGACTCAGCAAACTTCACCGAGTTCTTAACCATGACACGTAACGAAGAGAGTGGTAAAGGCCAGTACAACTGTGGTCACTACTCAAATCCAGAAGTGGATAAGTTGGTTGAAGCGGCAAACGTAGAAACCGATCCTGCGAAACGTGCACAGATGCTGCAAAAAGTCGAAGTGACTTTGTACAACGACGCAGCATTTGTTCCACTGCACTGGCAAAACCTAGCGTGGGGTGCGAAATCTACTTTAGATATCAAACCGATTGTTAACGCGATGGAATTCCCTTATTTCGGCGACCTAGTTGTTAGCGAGTAATTACTTAAGTTGGCCGCTCTGTAATGTGGGCGGCGCTTAAGTCACTCAAGGCATCCGCTTGGATGCCTTATTAAGATCTCCGCACTTTGCTTTATTTCAGTCGGGTCGAGTGTCATTTTTTAGGCTGAATTTTTTCGTTCCTATTAAAGTTAATTCAATTTTAAAAAGAACCATCATGGATAGTTTAAGGGGCAAGGAATGTTTTCGTTTCTGGTCAAGCGCCTGTTTCAGGCACTGATAGTGATGTTTGTGATCAGTCTGGTGGCGTTTGCCATTCAGGATAACTTAGGCGACCCATTGCGTGAGCTTGTTGGGCAGTCTGTTTCAGAAAGCGAGCGCCAAGCGCTGCGCGATGAACTTGGACTGAATGATCCTTTCATTGCCAAATATACTCGTTTTATTACGGCCGCGGTGCAGGGTGATTTAGGCACGTCCTACTTTTTCAAACGTCCTGCGGTAGACGTTATTCTCGATAAATTAATCGCAACGTTAGAGCTTGTGCTCGGTGCGACCGTAATCATCATTGTCTGTTCCATTCCATTAGGGGTTTACACAGCCATTCATCCCAAAAGCTTCTTTACCAAAGTGGTGATGGCGGGCAGCAGTATTGGTATTTCTATCCCAGTGTTCTTAACTGCAATTATGTTGATGTACGTTTTCTCGATCACGTTAGGTTGGTTACCATCGTATGGACGAGGGGAAACTGCCAATTGGTTGGGTTGGGAATCTGGCTTTTTCACGGCTGATGGATTAGCACACTTGGTGCTGCCTTGTGTTTCACTGGCGTCGATCATGCTGCCGCTGTTTATTCGTTTAGTGCGTTCTGAAATGTTGGAAGTGCTGAGCTCGGAATACATCAAATTTGCTAAAGCTAAAGGCTTGGCATTGAACAAAATTTACTACCAACATGCACTTAAAAATACCATGTTACCGGTGCTAACCGTCGGCGGTGTACAAATTGGGACTATGGTGGCCTACACCATCTTGACCGAAACCGTTTTTCAGTGGCCGGGTACGGGCTTTCTTTTCCTTGAAGCGATCAACCGAGTTGATACTCCGCTGATCACTGCTTACGTCATCTTTGTTGGCCTGATTTTCGTTGTGACCAACACCATTGTCGATCTGTTATACGGTCTGATTAACCCGACTGTGAACCTTACTGGAAAAGGAGCTTAATCATGAGCCAATTTGCTGCTGCTCCATCTCGTTGGGAGCGTTTTAAACAGTCTGATTTTTTGTACTATTTCTTGCGTGATAAAGTGGCGATGACCAGCTTCGTCATCTTTTTGGTATTCTTAACTTTGTCTGTCGCGGCGCCACTGATTGCACCCAGTAACCCGTACGACCTATCATCGATTGATCTGATGGATGCAGAATTACCTCCCTCTTGGATGGACGGAGCCGATGAGCGCTTTGTGCTTGGCACGGATGAGCAAGGGCGCGATATTTTGTCGACCATACTGTATGGCTCGCGTCTATCACTGACGATTGGCTTTTTGGCGGTCGGTTTACAGTTGCTACTTGGTATCGTGATTGGCCTTTCAGCTGGCTACTTTGGTGGGCGTATTGATAGCTTTTTGATGCGCTTTGCCGATGTACAGCTATCGTTTTCCACCATGATGGTGGCGATCATTGTTTCGGCAATTTTCAAAGCCAGTTTTGGGAGTGAATTTTATAGTCAGTATGCAGTTGTGATGCTGGTGGTGATTATTGGCGTGGCTGAGTGGCCACAATATGCGCGGACAATTCGTGCGTCCGTGCTCGCCGAGAAGAAAAAAGAGTATGTGGAAGCGGCTCGTGTGATGGGTTTTAAATCGCCACGCATCATGTTTCGCCATATTTTACCTAACTGTTTATCGCCTATTTTGGTTATCTCAACTGTACAAATTGCCAATGCGATCATGTCTGAAGCGGCACTCTCTTTCCTAGGTTTAGGTTTGCCAGTCGATCAGCCATCATTGGGTGCTTTGATTAGCATGGGCTTTAACTACATCTTCTCTGGCGCTTGGTGGATTACGGCTTTCCCAGGTTTTGTACTCGTCACATTAGTGTTGGTGATCAATCTGTTGGGTGACTGGCTACGCGATGTTTTTAACCCAAAAATTTACAAAGGGTGATGTGGCAATTGATTTTTGCTAAAGAAAATCCCTAAACTAAAAGCCGCCGTCAAATGCGGCTCTTTTTTTGCTAGTATTTTTGTTATACCCAACCCAAATCCATTGAACTAGGGAACATTGAATCGGTAATGTTGTCACTACTATTAAGCAAGTATATGGACTCAATATGATGACCCTGATGCGGAAAACGACCCTGTGTTTGACATCAAGCCTAACGGTGTTGGCGTCGCTGGCTTTATTTCAACCCGCTTGGGCGGAAGATTTTCTTTGTGATGCGACTCAAGCTTCTGTCGATCAGCTGCCCATTCTCGATAAAGCATGCCCAATAGGGCAAGGTTTATGGGGAAAGAAAAAGCCTAAAGGGCAATCATCCACTTTTTGGATTCAGTGTGGTGTGTTAAATAAGCCATTATCTTTGCTGAAAGCCAAAGCGTTTTATACCCATATTTCTACCGATGTATGGCTAAAACCAGAAGCGAAAACGTATCGTTGCTTAATCGGTCCTTATACTGATTATGAGCAAGTAAAAAAAGAACTGCCTCTTATCCAGCAAATCCCCGGTTACAAAGAAGCTTTCATTCGTGAGGTTGTCAAAGGGCGCGCGCAGTCGAGCTCGCCGATAAAAAAGACAACTTCCGCTCAAGCAACGTCTGCCGCAAAACAAATCACCAAAAAGTCTTTACCTAAACCACAAGTGGAAATGGCGAGTTCGCCATTATCAACGAAACCATCAACCAAAGCGCCAGCTCTTAATGTTCCGCCAGCGGTTGAAATTCGTTTGAGCACCACCGCAAACGGTTTGCAGTTTGTGGTGCCTCATTTACGTTCGAGTGATGAACAGTTCTATATGGAACATGGCCTAGCATGGAGCCGCCTAAACTATGAGGTGGCAGAAAAAACCTGCCAACAAATGGCGATGCGCTTGGTAACGGAAGAGGAGTGGCAACGCCTTTTGGATTCAAAACAGATGGACAGTAACCAATGGCCAATGCACTTACCTTATTGGGGATGGTCGCAAAAAGGGCTTTTTACCAACGGAAAAGTCAGCCAACTGAAAGGTTCCTCATTACTCAATGTGATTTGCGTTAAATAAGTCTCTCAGTTTGCCGTCAGAAATGGCGGCAGCGCTACTCTTTCTTTCCCTCTTCGAGTAATTGTAGATAGCGTTGTTCGATAAAATCTTTCTCTTTACTGATGTGATACAACTGTTTTTTCATCGCTTCGACATCGACAGAAGTGCCACCTTGTTTGGCTTGCTCTTTGTATTTCTCAATGGTCTCTAGTAGTTCTTTTTTCTCGGCTTGATAATTTTTTGCCATTTCGTAGAAATCACCCGCTTTACTGATCTTAATGTATTCCGCTTCTAACTGTTCAAACTCTTTTTCGATGGTGGCTTTTTCTTCTTTCAAACTGTCAACGGTATCAGTTTGAGCAAAGAGTTTTTTACGCGTCATTCGTAACCCCTTCACACTTTTATCGAGATCGCCTTTCAGTTTGCGTATCAACTTATGCGATTTACTCAATTTCTCATTGAGCTCATCAATTGAAGCCTGATCTTCTGCACTAATGCCCTGAGAAGAGGAATTTTTGATGAGAGAAACCTGTTGCTCGAGCGCTTTTTGAATGATGATTAAATCATTCAGAGTCGAGCTATGCTCTGCGGTGTAGTTCAACGCATTTTCAACCGATTGTTGGCATAAATGAAGCGTGTCTTCATCGCTATCACTTTTATTACGAGTAAAACCATGTGCAAATTTCCTAAATTCACGCAGGATCAGCAGTAGGATAAAAAACCAAGCCAACAAGATAATAAGCCCGAGATCGATCGCTAAGAGCGATAAAACCTTTTCGGTGAGGAACTCTTGTATTGGCATCACATAAACCCACTTTTGTTGCTGTATTTTCAGGTAAGTTTAGTTGTTGTAAAAAAATGTGCCTATACTTTGAACAAGTTAGGACATAGAAAAATATGCTGTGAAGATTCTCATTGTTGATGACAGTAAAGCGACACTTGAAATAGTCAGACGAGCCTTAGAGGCGTTTGGCTACCGACGTTTGTCCATTCAAAAGGCAGACAATGGTAAGGCCGCACTCAAGCTGATTGGCAGTTGGCAGCCGGATATTGTCTTAACAGATTGGCATATGCCCGGCATGACGGGGCTGGAGCTGACACAAGCGATAACCAAACGTAAGCTCGGGATAAAAGTGGCGATGCTCACCACGGTGGCCGATGAGCAACAAATCAAACAGGCGCTTGAAGCTGGAGCGTCGTTTGTGTTATCGAAACCGTTTGACGATGGTGAACTACACCAAAAGTTGCTTCCTTTAGTGCAAGGAGCGGAAGAGAGCTGCATTGAATTAGATGAAATGGTTGAGCTGCAAGATGAGTTGGCTTTACCAAAGCTTTCGCAGTTAGAGAAGCTGCTAAAAAGAGCGGTAAGTGCTGATATTGTGCTGAATAATATTCGTCGTCAATCGTTTGATGAGAGTAAAATTCCTTGTTTGATGGCAGTCTATGAAGATGGCGAAACGCAAAAGCCGCGCGCGGTGGCACTGCTTGATATCTACGCCGTTTGTGTCTTTGCTAAAGGTAACCCCAGCATTACCAAAGAGCAACTACAACAAGCGGTACACAGCAAAATGATCAGCAAAGATATTCTCGATACTTGCCAGAAAGTGTTAAGTGCCTCCGCATTAGCGTTTCTTGATAATCAAACCCGCAAAAGCTTGAAGTTAAAAAATATCAGTTTTATCCCTCAATCGTTTGAAAAGCTAGAAACCCTATTTGCCAAAGAAGCGGATAAACGGGTCGATTTTTCCTGCCAAATGGGGGTGTTAGCCCAAGGGAAAATTACTTTAGTCGGGTTCTAAAAAAGCCTTGAGCGAACTCAAGGCCTTGATGTTATCCTGCTAACTTAACGCTTGGCAGTATTGGCAGTATTGGCAGTATTGGTAGTATTGGTAGTATTGGTAGTATTGGTAGTATTGGTAGTATTGGTAGTATTGGTAGAAAGGTTAAGCCTGACCGATTTCCCGATCAACGCATAGTAACAAACTCTTCACTACCCGTTGGGTGTATTGCCACAACTGAATCAAAATCGGCCTTGGTTGCGCCCATTTTCATGGCTACGCCAAAGCCTTGAATCATTTCATCAGCCGCAAAACCGATGCCGTGTAGGCCAACAACGGTTTCTTCAGGGCCAGCGCATACTAGTTTCATTTTGCATGGTTGACGGTGAGAGGTGACGGCGGTGTACATGGCCGTGAAGCTAGAGGTATACACTTTGACATTCTCTTCGCCATATTGCGCTTGGGCTTCTTGCGTGGTGAGGCCAATTGTGCCGATTGGCGGATGGCTAAAGACCACGGTCGGGACCAGTTTGTAATCCATCTTCGCATCGGTTTTGCCATTAAACAGGCGCTCTGAAAGTTGACGGCCTGCTTTGACGGCAACAGGTGTGAGTTCAATACCGCCTTCCATGATATCGCCGACACAGTAAATGCCCGCGACGTTGGTTTGCTGGTACTCATCAACCTTAATATAGCCTTGTACATTGGTTGCCACACCCGTTGCTGCTAGGTTTATCGCATCGGTTGCTGGGTGGCGGCCGATTGCCCAAATGAGCGTATCAACGTTTTGGCTTTGGCCATTTTCAAGGTGTAGAGTCAGGCTGCCATCGGCTTCTTTGATCACTTCTTTTGGCACTGAATGAGTATGTAATGTTGGGCCTTCCGCCGCCATGACTTCAGTGAGTGTTTCGATGATCATGGGATCAAAGCTGCGCAGTGGTGATTCTTTGCGCACGTAAAGGTGCGTTTCAGTGCCGAGTGCGTTGAGTACGCCCGCGATTTCAACCGCAATATAACCTGCGCCCACAACCGCGACGCGTTTAGGCTGTTCGGTCAAGTCAAAGAAACCATTGGAATCAATGCCGTATTGCGCCCCTGGAATCGCCGGAATCGTTGGGCGTCCGCCAACGGCAATCAGGATATGGTCTGCTGTGTAGTGTTCACCGTTTACTTCTACGGTTTTTGCATCAACAAAGCGTGCAAAACCGCGGATCACTTCCACTTTATTATTGCCCAATACGCGGTCGTATGATTGATGAATACGGCCAATATACGCTTGGCGGCTCTCAATCAGTTTTGACCAATCTAATCCTTTGACATCGACATCGAAGCCGTAATCTTTGGCATAAAGGTGCATTGCTTCAGCAATTTGCGCGCCATGCCACATCACTTTTTTCGGAACACAACCGACGTTGACACAAGTGCCGCCAAGGTCTTTGGCTTCAATCAGTGCGACTTTCGCACCATACATTGCCGCGCGGTTCGCTGAAGCGATACCACCAGAGCCACCACCGATACAGATATAATCAAAATGCGTTGTCATTACTTTCTCCATTATTCTTTTTTCATCCTATTTGACCTTGGTTTTGTACGGTGTTGGCAACCATAGCAAGGCGAAAAAGGTTCTCTACTTCTTTGATAGATTGGGTCAGTTTATTCTGGTACAACCCATTCGACTTTAAAATGACCGGTTACCGGGGCAATCGCTTGCTGAAGAAACGGTAAAATTTCCTGCATTTGCCCTTCCAGTGTCCACGGTGGGTTAATCACTATCATGCCTGAAGCGGTCATGCCACGTTCATGGGTGTCTGGCGACACGCCCAATTCAATTTGTAAGATTTTGCGAATACCGAGGCTTGCCAGCCCTTCAAGCAAGTCCTCAATGGTGTCGCGATTCACTACGGGATACCAAATGGCGTAGATACCCGTCGCCCAGCGCTTATAACTTTGGGCAATGGCTCTTACGACATCGCTGTACTCTTTGGCCAATTCGTAAGGGGGATCGATCAACACTAAGCCGCGACGCTCTTTCGGTGGCAGGCTACCGATTAAGCGTTGGAAACCATCTTCTTTGTAAATCGATACCTGACGATCTCGGTGGAACTCTTGCTCGAGCAAAGGGTAATCGCTCGGATGCAATTCAGTGAGCACCATACGATCCTGCGCGCGTAGATGAGCACGCGCTACGCGCGGTGAGCCGGGGTAGTAGCGTAACTCTTCGCTTTCATTGAGTGCTTTTACTGCCTCAAGGTAGCTTTGAATGGCGGGTGGCGTTACATTTTGTTGCCAAATACGAGCAATCCCTTGTTTATATTCACCGGTTTTTTCTGACCATTCATGGGTCAAGTCATAACGGCCCACGCCAGAGTGGGTGTCATGATAAACAAAAGGCTTCTCTTTTTGCTGTAATGCATTGAGGATAAGGCTTTGTACGATATGCTTTAATACATCCGCGTGGTTGCCCGCGTGAAAACTGTGGCGATAACTTAGCAAAATAGGCTCTCAAAACACCCCAAATGGAGTGTGTTTCATCAATCAAACGTATTGGCTGATTATACGCCACTATTGAAAATTGCTGAACCTACCTATATTTACTATTTCAGATAAACAAAATCGACGGTTGCCGTGAAACAATCAGTGACTGTTGCAGAGAAATGCATCAACGTGCAGGCGCGTCTTAACTTAAAAGGAATGTTTTATGTCTAATCCACTTCTCACTTTCACGGATTTACCGCCGTTTTCCGCCATTAAGCCAGAGCATGTGAAGCCTGCGGTTGAGAAAGCGATAGAAGATTGCCGCACCGAAATTGAAAAACGCCTTGCTGGCAATAGCACCCCAACATGGGAAAACTTGATTGCACCCATTGAAGAGGTGGATGATCGCTTAAGCCGCATTTGGTCGCCAGTGAGCCACCTTAATTCCGTGCTCAATAGCGATGAACTGCGTGATGCGTACGAAAGCTGTTTGCCGCTGCTGTCTGAATACGGCACTTGGGTTGGGCAACATAAAGGCCTGTTTGAAGCCTATAAGAGCATGAAAGCCAGCGATACTTTTTCCTCGCTCTCTCAAGCGCAGCAAAAAACCATCAATGATGCACTGCGTGATTTTGAGCTATCGGGTATCGGCTTGCCATTGGCAGAGCAAAAACGGTACGGCGAGATCAGTAAACGTCAATCTGAGTTGGGTTCTAAGTTCTCTAATAACGTACTGGATGCCACGATGGGCTGGACCAAGCACATTACCGACGCCAATCAATTAGCGGGTATGCCAGAATCGGCGTTGGCAGCTGCACAAGCGGCGGCGCAAGCCAAAGAGCTCGATGGTTATTTATTAACACTCGACATTCCTTCTTATCTGCCAGTGATGACTTATTGTGATAACCAAGCTCTGCGCAAAGAGCTTTATGAAGCGTATGTTACGCGTGCCTCGGATCGCGGGCCAAATGCGGGCAAGTGGGATAACAGCGAAATCATCGCTGAGAAGCTCAAACTGCGTCATGAAATAGCCCGTATGCTCGGTTTTAATACCTATAGTGAAAAATCACTAGCGACCAAAATGGCGCAAACGCCCGATCAAGTGTTAGGGTTTTTAAATGATTTAGCCACCAAAGTGAAACCGCAAGGTGAGCGTGAAGTAGAAGAGTTGCGTCAATTTGCGCAGCAAGAGTTTGGCGTGACCACGCTAGAGTTATGGGATATCGCTTACTACAGCGAAAAACAGAAACAGCACTTGTTTGATATTTCAGATGAAGAGCTGCGCCCTTATTTCCCAGAGTCGAAAGTGGTGAGCGGCCTATTTGAAGTGCTCAACCGCGTATTTGGCATGAGCGTCAAAGAGCGCTCTGGGGTTGATACTTGGCATCCATCGGTGCGTTTTTTCGATATTTTTGATGCGAAAGGATCACTGCGTGGCAGCTTCTATCTCGACCTGTATGCACGCGAACATAAGCGTGGCGGCGCGTGGATGGATGATTGCCGTGGCCGCCGTATCACTCAAAATGGCGAGCTACAAACACCAGTGGCTTATTTGACCTGTAACTTTAATCGCCCAATCGGTGATAAACCTGCGTTATTTACTCATGATGAAGTGGTCACTTTGTTCCATGAGTTTGGACACGGGATCCACCACATGTTGACTCAAGTTGAAGTGGGTGCGGTATCTGGCATCAACGGTGTACCGTGGGATGCGGTTGAACTGCCAAGTCAGTTCCTTGAAAATTGGTGCTGGGAAGAAGAGGCGTTAGCGTTTATTTCAGGTCATTACGAAACGGGTGAACCGCTACCGAAAGAAATGCTCGATAAAATGCTCGCGGCGAAAAACTTCCAGTCAGCGATGTTTATTTTGCGCCAACTTGAATTTGGTTTGTTCGATTTCACCTTGCACACCACTTACGATCCTGAAGTAGGGCCGCAAGTGTTGGAAACTCTCGCCCAAGTGAAAAAGAAAGTGGCCGTGTTACCAAGCCTTGAATGGAACCGTTTCTCACACAGCTTTAGCCACATCTTTGCTGGCGGTTACAGCGCAGGTTACTACAGCTACTTATGGGCAGAAGTGCTTTCGGCGGATGCGTTTTCTCGCTTTGAGGAAGAGGGAATTTTTAACCCACAGACTGGGCAAAGTTTCTTGAACAACATCCTTGAAATGGGTGGTAGTGAAGAGCCGATGGAGCTATTTAAACGCTTTAGAGGCCGCGAGCCGCAAATTGATGCGTTGCTGCGTCATGCGGGGATCGCCGCGTAGTCACGCGCTTAAAATGCGATGAAGCTCGAATTAGCCCACCTTTGCGGTGGGCTTTTCATTTTTGAATGCCCAGAAAAATGTGATAGAGACGAGCATCTTGCCGCGATTTGAGGTTATAATCTGGGCAATTATGTATAAATAACCAGTAGCTTAGCCATGATGGATCCTTCTCTCTTACTCGACGGTCTCAACGATAAACAGCGCGAAGCGGTTGCTGCGCCTTTAGAAAACTTGCTGGTGCTTGCCGGAGCGGGGAGTGGTAAAACCCGAGTATTGGTGCATCGCATTGCTTGGCTTATCTCGGTTGAAAACGCCTCGCCTTTTTCAGTGATGTCGGTGACTTTTACCAACAAGGCGGCGGCGGAAATGCGTGGCCGAATTGAAGAGTTGATGATGGGCAGTGCATCGGGTATGTGGAATGGCACCTTCCACGGTATTTGCCACCGTATTTTACGCGCTCACTATCTTGACGCTCGCCTGCCTGAGGATTTTCAGATCCTCGATTCTGAAGATCAACTGCGTTTGCTGCGTCGCTTAATCAAAGCACAAAACCTAGATGAGAAGCAGTGGCCTACGCGCCAGGTGTGCTGGTGGATTAACGGTAAAAAAGATGAAGGTCTTCGTCCGAAGCACATCGATGCATACCGCGATCCCGTGACTCAAACCTATTTGCAGCTTTATTCCGCGTACCAAGAGGCGTGCGATCGCGCAGGTTTGGTTGATTTTGCCGAAATTTTGCTGCGTTGCCACGAGATGTTGCGTGATAAGCAGCACATTCGTGAACATTATCAAGCGCGCTTTAAACACATCTTGGTCGACGAATTTCAAGACACCAATAACATCCAATACGCGTGGCTGCGCATGATGGCTGGGCGCGATTGCCACGTGATGATCGTCGGTGATGATGATCAGTCCATTTATGGCTGGCGTGGTGCCAAAATTGAAAACCTCGACAAATTCACGCAGGAATTTCCGAGCGTTAATACCATTCGTTTAGAGCAAAACTACCGTTCAACCAAAACCATTTTGCAAGCCTCGAACGCACTGATCGCGAACAACACCGAGCGAATGGGTAAAGAGCTCTGGACAGATGGCAGCGAAGGCGAGCCAATTTCTATCTATTCGGCCTACAACGATCTTGATGAGGCGCGTTTTACCGTCAATAAAATCAAAGAGTGGCGAGATAAAGGTGGCGCATTAGAGGATTGTGCGATGCTTTATCGCAACAACGCCCAATCTCGTGTTTTGGAAGAAGCCTTGATTCAAGCAGGCTTGCCCTACCGTATCTACGGCGGCATGCGCTTCTTCGAGCGCCAAGAGATCAAAGATGCGTTAAGTTACTTGCGTTTGATGTCTAACCGCAATGATGATTCGGCCTTTGAGCGAGTCGTAAATACGCCACCGCGTGGCTTGGGTGATAAAACGCTGGAAACCATTCGTTTTGCGGCGCGAGATCGCGGTTGTACCTTGTGGCAAGCGAGCCTTGTGCTGTTGGAAGAAAAAGTGCTCACAGGACGTGCGGCAAGCGCATTAAGCCGGTTTATTGAGCTGGTCAATGCCCTTGAAGATGATAGCGCTGAGATGCCGTTACACAGTCAAACCGACCATGTAATCAAAACCTCTGGCTTGTTTGAGATGTATCAGCTTGAAAAGGGTGAAAAGTCTAAAGCCAGAATTGAAAACTTGGAAGAGCTAGTCACCGCAACACGCCAATTTGAAAAGCCAGAAGAAGCGGATGAGATGAGCATGTTGACGGCCTTTTTAACCCACGCAGCGCTGGAAGCGGGCGAAGGGCAGGCTGACGAGTTTGATGATGCCGTACAGTTAATGACACTGCACAGCGCGAAAGGGTTAGAGTTCCCGTTGGTGTTTATGGTTGGCGTTGAAGAGGGTATGTTCCCCAGCCAAATGTCGGCCGAAGAAGCGGGGCGATTGGAAGAGGAGCGCCGTTTGTGTTACGTCGGAATGACGCGCGCCATGCAAAAGCTCTACATTACTTACGCTGAAATTCGCCGTTTATACGGTCAGGATAAATACCATAAGCCGTCACGCTTTATCCGTGAGCTGCCAGAAAACTGCCTTGATGAAGTGCGCATGAAAGCGCAAGTGAGCCGACCAAGCAGTGCCGGGCGTTTTAGTCAAACAGCGGTCAAAGAGAACTTTAACGAGACGGGCTTTAGCTTGGGCGCACGCGTGAAACACCCTATTTTTGGTGAAGGCACCATCATTAATTTCGAAGGTAGTGGCCCGCAAAGTCGAGTGCAAGTCGCTTTTAACGGTGAAGGCATTAAATGGCTAGTGACTGCTTATGCCAAGCTAGAGAAAGTGTAAGATTTACGAGAAAAGAAAAACCCCGAGGGCTTGCGCCCTGCGGGGTTATAGTCTTACTTGCAGCAATCCAGCTACGAAAGTGCTCCATGCATCAAATCCATGATAGTGGCTGAATTCCGTCAGCTTAATCCGTTCTTCGCCTTCCTAGCGGTGTCCTTGGTGACTTCCTAGTCTGCTAACCATCCACGTTAGCGCGCTTCACTTGTTCCTTGAGCGGTGTCCTTTACATCATCCTGATGTTCAGTCCTTGCCTCGTCCAGAGGTGTCCATTGTCTTTCCTTAGTAGTAACCATCCTAGCTACTATTGCGTCCATTCAATGTCCAATTTGCTTTCCGTGCCGACCATTCATCCTGAGCAGTCGTCTCTTCATCCTGAAGATGACCAATCCGTGGTGCTTTCCTGTTCCGTGTCAGAATCCTTCCGACAAGGTTCATATTACCCATCTCTAATTTATCGGCAATGCTAGAGAAACGCTTTTTTCGCAAAGGGTTTCTCTAGCTAATTATTATTTCATTTAAAATCAACTGGTTAAGTTTTTTGGTGTTGATTTTCCTACTTAAAAAGCGATATTTGCTCACTCGTTTGTAAGAGATCTCGCACAAAAATGGGCGCGAATCGCTGCATCAATGGCTAAGGCTAAGCAGCGCTTGCAATAAAATAAGCCCACCGATGAGCGTAAAAATGATGCCACATACCGCATCAATATACACAGTGAGTGATTGCAAACGTTTTTGTAGGCGGGCGGTGGAGAGCATCCACGCCAAGGTTGAGAACCACATAAAAGAGAGCCCCCAAAGAATCAGCAAGGCGATACCTTTGCCTGAAAAGGACATCCCCACAGGCACTAAACTCGACATTAAGCTGATAAAAAAGACCAAAGCTTTTGGATTAAAAATATTGGTGATAAAACCGCGGGAAAAGGCTTGGCGTTGATTTTCGATCAGCTTGTCGCGCTCATTGTTGACTCCGACAGCTTGTGGCGATCGCCAGGTGGTGTAGATGGATTTGAGTGCGCCCAAGCCTAAATAGAATAAATACCCCCCGCCGGCCAGTTGCACCATCGCAAACAGTGCGGGTTGTTGATGCACCAAATAGCTTATCCCTGTGAGGCTCAGCAGTGAGTGAATGACAATGCCACATGATAACCCTAGCGCAATAAAAACTCCGGTTCTGCGACCGTAACGGGTGGCATTTTGTACCACCAGTGCCACATCTGGGCCGGGGCTTAGTAATGCCATAAAATGTACGCCAGCCAATGTGGCCAATATGGAAAGTTCGTTCATGTATTCTCCTCATGTTTTACGGTGAGTATGCGTGGAGAAAACGTGCTTGCCTTGTAAATTTCTGACAGTTTGGTTAGTAAAGTGTGCGATTGATGGCGGAGGGTGGCAGGCCAAAGGTTGCTTTGAACGCCTTACTGAAATGGGCTTGATCATAAAAACCGACTTGATAGGCGACTTCAGTGCTAGAGGTGCCGGTTTTCAACAATTTCATCGCTTGCTCTAAACGTAAACGCAATAACCACGCATAAGGTGTGATGCCCGTTTGCGCCTTGAAATGGCGCTGAAACTGAGTGGGTGAAAGCTGGCAAAGCTGAGCGAGTTGTTCAAGGCGGATTGGTTGGTCGAGTTGACTGAGTACCCACTCTTTCAGCGTAGCGAGGTTGCGCTGGCCAAGCGGTTTAACCACCGGCAGTTTCAAGTGGCTATAGCGTTCAAGTAAAGGTGTGAACCCTTGGTAGGGTAAGCAATCTTTAGCGAGTTGACTGAGTTTATCCTGCTTCATGGTGTGATGAAGTTGCAGCAGTGAGCAAAAAAGTGGCGCGTCATCGACTATTAACTGCTCAAAACCCAGCACTTGTTCAATCTGCTTGGCTTCTAAGGTTTGCTGTAGCCAAGTGGGCTCAATGGCAAACACTTGCACTTGGTAGCCAGAGCCATTGTGCGCTTGCCCATCGTGCAGTTCATCTGGCGACATCAGAACTACACCGCCCCGTTGTACCTGATGCCAAGCGCCTTGGTGGTAGAAGCGCTGCGTTCCTTGAGTGATAAGGCCAATATGAATATCAAGATGGTAGTGGCGATCAAACGCAAACTGACGATAGTCTGCATCAATCAGACCGATCGCAGGATAGGCCGTTTGGCTGTAGCTCACTTTATCCATAGAGACCAAAATTTAGGGTTGAATAATGCAAGCTTAGCCAGCCATGTCGCCACTGTCTTGTAAAAAATGATCACAGAGCCCTCGATCGCTTTGACGAACGAGGGGAATAAACAATCCTAATTAAACGGATGCCCGTTGAGCGCGTCGCGCGGTTCGGCCTGTTTTTAAACCATCAAAACTGAACAGCAACAATGCAGCCCAAATAAAGGCAAAAGTAATGGCTTTATCACTAGAAAAGGCTTCACCGTAAACCAAGACAGCGAGCAAAAACATCAAGCTTGGGCCGATGTATTGGAAGAAACCCAGCGTTGAAAGTTTTAAACGCGTTGCTGCTCCTGTGAAACAAAGCAAAGGCAAGGTCGTGATGACGCCAGCTGCGATCAGCAGTAGGTTGAGGTTAAGCGGATTGAGCGCCATATCTGAAGTTGGCGAGCTGGCGATAAACAACAGATAAATCAACGCCGCGGGTAACATTACCAAGGTTTCGATAAACAAACCTGTTTGGGCATCAACCGCCACTTTTTTACGCAGTAAGCCATACAAGCCAAAAGTGGTCGCCAAAGCGATGGCGACCACAGGAATCGAACCAAACACAATTAACTGAATGGCGACACCAATGGTGGCTAGCGCCACCGCGACCCACTGCAGTTTGCGTAATCGCTCACCAAGAAAAAGCATGCCGAGCACCACATTGAGCAGTGGGTTAATGTAATAACCTAAACTGGCATCTAACATATGATTAGCATTGATTGCCCAGATGAAAATTAACCAGTTCACCGCAACCAGACAAGCGGTGGTCATTAGATAGATCATCTTTGATTTATGAGTAATCACACTGCGTACACTACGCCAGTTGCGGCCAAAATGAAGCAATGCTGCTAACAAGAAAAACGACCACACTACGCGGTGAGTGAGGATCTCAAGTGCAGGAACATTGTTGATTGCTTTAAAATAGATCGGTGCGATGCCCCACATAGTGTAAGCACCAATAGCGAGTAAAACGCCTTGTCTGGAGCGTTGTTGTTCTTCTGCGGTCATGATGAATTCTCAAAGGAGTGAAGTGCTGAGCCAGCGAAACGATTCGACAGTATATACTGTTCCTCAAGTAAGTTGCAGCTTTGTTAATCAACCGCCTACTCGGGAGTTTGAGTGGCGAATAATGGCCGAGGATCAAGTGATTCGCTTTACCGCTACATTTTGCGGTTTTATTCACCATCGAACCCCACTACAATAAGACGCTTTGCGGTATAGCGGTTGCTCTACCCCTTTTGTTCACCCTTGGAAATTTCATGACTGCAACGTTAATGGCTCAACAAACCGATCCTCAACCTGAGACACCGCACAGTATTTTACAGACTGTGTTCGGTTATCAGTCGTTTCGTGTCGGCCAGCAAGAGGTGATTGACGCTTCGTTAGCGGGGCAAGATAGCTTAGTTATCATGCCAACGGGTGGGGGGAAATCGCTCTGTTATCAGATCCCTGCGTTAGTCAAAGAGGGCATCACTTTAGTCATCTCGCCGCTCATTTCGTTGATGAAAGACCAAGTGGATCAGCTCAAAGCCAACGGTGTCGCGGCTGAGTGTATTAATTCAAGTATGTCACGTGAGATGCTGATGTCGGTGTATAACCGGATGAATGCAGGGCAACTGAAGCTGATTTACGCGTCGCCTGAGCGCGTTTTGATGCCCGATTTCATCGAACGCTTGCAGCAGTTGCCATTGGCGATGATTGCCGTGGATGAAGCACACTGTATTTCTCAATGGGGGCACGATTTTCGCCCTGAGTATGCGGCGTTAGGCCAACTTAAACAGCATTTTTCACACGTGCCTTTTATGGCACTGACGGCAACGGCCGATGACGCCACGCGCGTAGATATTTTGCACCGTTTGCAGTTGCAAGAACCGCATGTCTATCTGGGCAGCTTTGATCGTCCTAATATCCGCTATACCTTGGTCGAAAAGCACAAACCGGTTTCACAGGTGATCCGCTATCTTGATACGCAAAGAGGACATTGCGGCATCATTTACTGTGGCAGTCGCAAAAAAGTAGAAATGCTGACAGAGAAACTGTGCAACAACCATTTACGAGCGGCCAGTTACCATGCGGGTATGGACGCCGATGAGCGCGCTTATGTGCAAGAAGCATTTCAGCGCGATGACATTCAGATAGTGGTTGCTACCGTCGCATTTGGAATGGGGATTAATAAACCCAACGTGCGTTTTGTGGTGCATTTTGATATTCCGCGCAACATCGAATCTTACTATCAAGAGACCGGACGCGCAGGGCGAGACGGTTTGCCAGCCGAAGCGATGATGCTCTATGATCCGGCCGACATCAGTTGGCTGCGTCGAATGTTAGATGAGAAGCCGGAAGGGCCACAAAAGCAGGTGGAAAGCCATAAGTTGGGCGCGATGAGCGCTTTTGCTGAAGCACAAACTTGTCGCCGCCAAGTGTTGCTCAATTATTTTGGTGAATATCGAGACAAACCTTGCGGCAACTGCGATATCTGCCTTGATCCCCCCAAGCATTTCGATGCCACGCAAGAGGCGCAAAAAGCATTATCGTGCGTTTATCGCGTCAACCAAAGTTTCGGTATTGGTTATGTGGTGGAAGTGATGCGCGGTATGCAAAATATCCGTATTCGTGAAAATGGCCACGACAAGCTCACGACTTACGGCATTGGTCGCGATCATAGCCATGATTATTGGGTGAGTATTTTCCGTCAGTTGATCCATAAAGGGTTGTTGCAGCAAAACATTACTCGCAATTCGACCTTGCAGTTGACGGAAGAGGCGCGGCCGCTGTTGCGTGGAGAAATGCCATTAGAGTTAGCTATTCCACGCTTAGACACAGCCGCTCGCGCGGCGAAATCAGATAAGTTATCCAACAAAAACTACGACAAACCACTGTTTGCCAAATTGCGTAAATTGCGTAAATCGATTGCTGATGAAGATGGCCTACCGCCTTACGTGGTCTTTAGTGATGCGACCTTAATTGATATGGCGGAAATATTGCCCACTTCGTACGGAGAAATGTTGGCCGTTAATGGTGTTGGGCAACGCAAGCTTGAAAAATACGCCGACCCATTTTTAGACCTGATTCAGGAGCACTTAACCCACCATGGCTGAGTTCGGTTTAGCACACAATTTACAAGATGAAGGGCGACTCGTCCTGAGTACACCGCGTTTTGACGTCGATACTTTTCCTGCACTAGGCGAGCGTTTGGTCAAGCAGCTTTCGGCTACAGTGGTAGAAAAACAGTGGGATGCGGACATTCACTCATGGTTGATTGATTTTGAAGGTTGCTTACTTTTTCTCAAAGCCGAGCATTACAGCGAGTCGGTTTGGCTTGAAGCACTTGCCATCAAAGAGAGCCAAGAAGAGCTGGCGTTTCTCGCGCAATTATTAGCGCGAGGTTTCTAAGCGTGTAGATCAACTCTGCATATCCGCCTTTTGGTCCTTCATTATTAAGCCGCCATTGCTTATGATGAGGCAAACATCAAGGAGGCTGGCGTGAAATTTGAATCGATTCATCAAGAAGTTATCTCCGTTGAGCGTTTTACATGGCGCTGCTTACGCTATGCGGCGATCGCTGCGTTACTGCTGTTGACTGGCCTCATTCCCGGAGTGGTGGGTTTTGTCTACCTAGCAGATCTCCCGGCGGCGCAAGCGTGGTTGAATGCGCTTTCGATGGTCAGTGGTCTCGAACTTCCCTACCCGATAATCAATCTGCATCTTGCGCCGAGCTTGCATCTCTTTTTAGCCTTTTACAGCTTATTTATCGAAACGGTCTTTTTCGTTTCATTGGCCACCCTATTTGCGCCGATCATTCATCGCGTTTTTCATCGCATGCACTGCATTGAAGAGAGCGATTAGTTCCGTTAAAAGATTTGACGAATATCAGATGAAATGTCTTGGATCAATTGACGCGCCGACTCGTCTCTTTGCTGTACAAGAGTAATAAACAACAGGTCGGTTAGAACGTTCTGCGCGGTGCGAGAGGCGATGGATGAGCTGCGATGTTCACTTTCATCGGCAATCGTATCAAAAGAGAGATCGGCTAATTCACGTAATCGATTTTTCTTCGGAGAGGTGAGCGCGATAACGCTTGCTCCTTGCTGCTTGGCCGCTTCGGCGGCAATCAAAATCTCTTTTCTCTCTCCTGAAAATGAAATCACAATTTGAACATCTTGCGCACCCAGCGTGCGTGCGGTGGCGATTTGTACGTGGCTATCTTGTTCTGTCAGCGCGGTGATGCCTAATTTTAGGAGCTTAAAAGCCAAATCTTTTGCGGTGAGCGCCGAGCCGCCGATACCGATGATTTGCACGCGGCTGGCGAGGTTTATCCACTGTACTGCTTGGTTGAAATGGGGAAATGAAAGCGCGTTGGTGGTGTGAAACATCGCCTCTGTTTTCGCTTGCACCAATTTTTGTGCGATCACCGCCAGTGGGTCGTCAGCCAGAATATTGCTGTGCAGTGGCGTGGTCTGAAACGCCAATTTACGGCCAAGCTCTTCGGCCAGCGCTAACTTAAACTCACTGTAGCCCCTAAAGCCAATTTTCTGGGTAAATTTGACAATGCTCGATTGGCTGACTTTTGCGTGTTCGGCCAATGCTTGGCTGGTGGCGAGCGCGGCTTTTTCTGGATGAGCGATGATCCAATCGGCGATTTGTAATTCACTGCGAGAGAGTTGAGTGCGGCGGCTGACGATTTTATGCATCACAGACATGCGCGATCCTTGTATTTTTTAGAATAAATTATTCCAAATTTAAAATAACGAACATTAGTGTAGTGGCTTGTATTAACTAGCCTTTTGTTCAGAGGCTTAAAAGATGTCGGTGCATTGTAGGCCATTATTCCATGTAATGACTGGTCAAAGAATAACCTTTGTTGTGATTTTTGTCACTAAAGTGGAATATTTTATTCCATAGAATCGCCCTCAGTTCCGAATTCAAACCGAGAAATAGACGATGAACCTAGACCTAACCCAGTTGGTTACCGAAAGCCGCAACCCTGCCAGTGCTGACATTGACACCCTTTCCACCTTAGAGATGTTGCAAGTCATTAACCGTGAAGATCAACTGGTCGCGTTAGCGGTTGAAAAAACCTTACCGCAGATAGCGCAAGCGGTGGATGCCATTACCTTGGCATTTCAAGCGGGTGGACGTTTGATCTACATGGGAGCGGGAACCTCCGGTCGCTTGGGGATTTTAGATGCTAGCGAGTGCCCACCCACCTACGGCTCTGATCCTAAACAAGTGGTTGGGCTTATTGCGGGCGGACACCCAGCGATTCTTAAAGCGGTTGAAAATGCCGAAGACAATGTTGAGCTTGGGCAAAGCGATCTGAAAAATATTAATTTGACCCGCAATGATGTGGTGGTGGGTATCGCCGCCAGTGGTCGCACACCCTATGCGCTAGGCGGCATGGCTTACGCTAAATCACTGGGTGCAACGGTTGTGGCAGTAGTGTGCAACCCAGATTGCGCGATGCAGCACGCGGCTGACATTGCCATTGTGCCAGTGGTGGGCGCGGAAGTGGTCACGGGCTCTTCACGTATGAAAGCGGGTACGGCGCAAAAACTGGTGCTTAACATGTTAACCAGCGGCGCGATGATTCGTTGCGGTAAAGTGTTTGGCAACCTCATGGTCGATGTCGAGGCGACCAACGCTAAGTTGATTCAGCGCCAAAATAACATTGTGGTCGAAGCGACAGGTTGCAGTAAAGAGGAAGCAGAACAAGCACTGAGCGCCTGCCATCGTCACTGCAAAACCGCCATTGTAATGATTCTTGCGGGGCTAAGCGCCGAGCAAGCGACGCAAAAACTGGCCAAGCATAATGGTTTTATTCGCGCGGCACTGAATGATCAATAACCCGACTGGATCTATCCAAGGATGTCCCAATGGCAAAAATAACCTCAAATATGATCGCCAAGCTGCTTAGTGCAGTCGGTGGTAGTGGCAATATCGGTAAGTGTGGTAACTGCATGACGCGCTTACGTTTAACATTAAATAATACGGCATTGGCCGATCAGGCTCTGCTGAAAACCCTTCCCGGCGTAATGGGCGTGGTGGAGAGTGACCAACAACTGCAGATCATTTTAGGCCCGGGCAAAGCGCAAACGGCGGCCGATATGATGAATGAGATGATCGCCAACGGTGACGGTGCTGAGACGGATATGGCCGTAACTGCCGATCTATCCGCGATTGCTGCTGAGCAGAAAAAGCAGATGAAGAGTAAACAGACCAGCGGCGTACAACGTTTTTTAAGCAAATTTGCGACCATTTTTACGCCGCTGATCCCCGGTTTCATTGCTGCGGGTTTGTTGCTTGGTTTTGCCACTTTGCTGGAGCAAATGTTCGTTATCGATCAATCGCCTAGCCAGTTTATGCTCGATCTCATTACTTATATGAAAGTGTTTGGTAAAGGGCTATTTGCTTTCTTGAGTATTTTAATTGGTTATAACGCGCAGCAAGCTTTCGGTGGCTCGGGTGTTAATGGTGCCATTTTAGCTTCGCTGTTTGTGCTGGGGTACAACCCAGAGGCGACAACGGGTATCTACTCGGGTATGAGTGAATTCTTTGGCTTCGCCATTGACCCACGCGGCAACATCATCGGGGTACTATTGGCCTCTATTTTGGGCGCGCAAGTAGAACGTAAAGTGCGCCAATACATGCCTGATGATTTGGATATGATCTTAACCTCTGTGGTGACGTTACTCATCATGGGCGCGGTGACTTTCTTGGTGATCATGCCGATTGGTGGTGAGCTGTTTAAAGGCATGTCATGGTTGTTTTTGAACCTCAATGATAACCCGTTGGGCGCGGCGTTACTGTCGGGTTTGTTCTTAATTTCGGTGGTGTTTGGTATTCACCAAGGGTTTGTGCCAGTCTATTTTGCGCTGATGGATGTACAAGGGTTTAACTCTCTGTTTCCTATTTTGGCGATGGCGGGCGGCGGCCAAGTGGGCGCTTCGCTGGCACTCTATTTCAAAGCGAATAAAGATGCGTTGCTGCGCACGCAAGTGAAAGGGGCGATCATTCCCGGTATTTTGGGGATTGGCGAACCACTGATTTATGGCGTAACCTTGCCGCGGGTTAAACCGTTTGTCACCGCTTGCATTGGTGGGGCGGCGGGCGGTTTCTTTGTCGGCTTAGTTTCTTACCTTGGTTTGCCAGTAGGATTAAATACGGTGTTTGGCCCGTCAGGCATTGTCGCCATTCCATTGATGACTTCCGAGCAAGGAATTTTTGCTGGGATGATGGTGTTTGTTGGCGGTCTTTTAATCTCCTACACTGTTGGCTTTCTCGCGACCTACTTTTTTGGCTGCAAAGATGTCGATTTAAGCTAATTCACCACCCCCCCCTATGTATGGTATGCAAAATACCCAAACTCGGTCAAGTGAGGGTATTGGGTGAAATAGCGCGGCCTTTAGCACATCTTCTTTCTCTGTTGGATGTGTCTAAAGGCCTTTTCTTTGGCCTAAAGAGCATCCACTACGCAAGTTCGCCTATAAACCCACCCGTTTGATGCGCCCATAGCTGAGCATAAACGCCTTGTTGTTGCAGCAACTCTTGGTGTGAGCCTTGTTCAATGATTCGTCCTTCATCCAGCACAATTAAGCGATCCATGGCGGCAATGGTTGATAAACGGTGCGCAATGGCGATCACGGTTTTGTTTTCCATCAGCGTTTCAAAATTTTCTTGAATAGCCGCTTCCACTTCTGAATCTAGGGCCGAGGTGGCTTCATCCATGATCAGAATCGGCGCATTTTTTAATAGCACTCTGGCAATCGCAATGCGTTGGCGTTGGCCGCCAGAGAGTTTGACACCGCGTTCTCCCACTTGAACATCGTAGCCAAGGTTGCCATTCTCATCCTGCAACTGCGCGATAAAATCATGAGCATGCGCTTGACGGCTTGCTTCTATCAGCGCCTCTTCCCCGGCCTCTGGGTTGCCATAGAGAATGTTGTCGCGGATTGAGCGGTGCAACAGCGAAGTATCTTGCGTGATCATACCAATGTGTTGGCGCAGTGAATCTTGGCTGACCTGCGAAATATCTTGCCCATCAATGCAGATTTTGCCGCCATTCAAATCGTAAAATCGCAGCAGCAAGTTAACCAGTGTGGATTTACCCGCGCCCGAACGACCCACTAACCCCACTTTTTCGCCCGCTTTTAACTCAAAGTTAAGCGCTTCAAACACAGTGTTCTCTTGTCCATAGTGAAAGTGAACGTTATGGAAGCTGATTTGCCCTTGCGTTACTTGTAGCGGCAGCGCATTGGCTACATCCGTTACGGTCACTGGTTGCGACAAGGTATTCATTCCATCCACCACAGTACCGATATTTTCAAATAGTGCGCTCACTTCCCACATGATCCATTTCGACATGCCTTGTACGCGCAGCGCAATGCTAATCGCAATCGCAATGACACCGACAGTCACTGAGGCATCGAGCCACAAATTGATTGATAAAGCGGCGATAGAAAACAGCAGTAAATAGTTGATGGCGTCAACACTCCACAACAGGCACGTCACCATGCGCATCTGTTGGTACACGGTGTTCAAAAACCGTTTCATGCTGCTTTTGGCGTACTGCATTTCTCGCTGTGAATGGGAAAACAGTTTCACGGTGGCAATGTTGGTGTAACTGTCGACTATGCTGCCCGTCATAGTTGAGCGAGCATCGGCTTGATCGGTCGCCACTTTTTTCATCTTGGGAATGAAATACAATTGAATGATGATGTAGGCCACGAGCCAAATCAGAATCGGGATCATCAAGATGCGGTCAGATTCGCCCATCATCCAAATCATCGAGACGAAGTAGACCGCGATGTAAACCAGTACATCGACCAGTTTCATCACTGTTTCTCGCACGGCGAGGGAGCTTTGCATCACTTTGGTGGCGATCCGCCCCGCGAAATCGCGTTGGAAAAAACTGACGCTCTGTTTGAGTAAGTAGCGGTGGATCATCCAACGTATCGACATCGGGTAATTACCCAGTAGCGTTTGGTGCATGATCATGGAGTGGAAGAAAGCCAGCAGCGGCATAATGACCACCACCAGCGCGGCCATTACCCACAAGCGGTCACTTTGATCAGCCCAGAATGTGGCACGTTGTTGGCTGCCAAGCATATCAACCAATTCACCCATATAGCGAATGAGGGTGACTTCGGCAATCGCCACACAAGCACTGAGCAGTGACATGACCAATAACGGTACTTCAAAACCCCGCGTGTAATGACGGCAGAAGGCTAATAAGGAGTTAGGCGGTTGTTGCGGCTCTTCTTTAGGAAACGCCGTCGTGAGATTTTCAAACCATTGAAACATAGGTGATCAACTTATGGTGATGTGCGAGTGAGATTCATTCTTATTTTTATCTGTTAAATATTGAATTTATCAGTAAAATGACGGGCAATAATAATGATAATAAAAACGTTTCTCAAACTAATTAAAGCAGGAGGTATCCTTTAATGGATCTCATTCGCCCAAGCTTGCTGGGGACAGCAATTCACAACATATTAAAAATCAGCGCATTACCTTGTCTGTTCATGGTTTCGGCTACGGCACAAGCTGAGCAAACACCGCCACCAGTTTTAGACACGATCGTGGTAACGGCATCGGCATTGAAAGTCGATACCCCGACACAAGAAACTGCAAAGTCGGTCACTGTCATTGAACGTGATGAACTGGACCAGCATAACGTACAAAAACTGGATGAAGCATTGCGCTATACGCCGGGGTACACCTCACCTTATGGCGCGGATAACGACGCCGAGTGGATGTTTGTGCGTGGTTTTGAGCCGAGTGTCTATCTCGATGGTAACCGTCTTTATAAAGAAGGTTTCTTTGCTTGGACGGTTGAACCCTTTGGTTTAGAGCGAGTTGAATTGGTGAAGGGCCCGTCTTCTGTGCTGTATGGTGAGTCCATGCCGGGCGGTATTGCCAACGTGGTGCAGAAAAAGCCGGCTGATGGCGCGCAGCATTCCGTATCTCTGTCGGTGGGGAATAAAAATTACCAGCAGTTGGGTGTCGATATTGCCGATTGGGCCAACCAAGATGGCAGCCAGCGCTACCGCTTGGTGGCGATGGTTAATCAAAAAGAGGGTGAATTGGATGGCATTGAGAGCCAGCGCGTTTATGTTGCGCCAAGCTACGCTATCGATTTATCAGATCAAACCACGCTAACGCTGATGGCCACTTTCTTGAAAGATAACGGCGTGCCACAAAACGGTTTCTTCCCAAGCGATGGCACATTAGTGGCGCTGCCCAATGGTGAGACGATTGCGCCTAACCGCAACTTTGGCGAGCCGGATCACGATGATTTCGATAAAACACAATTGTCGTTCGGCTACCAACTCTCTCATCAACTGAACGACACTTGGAGCCTCAAGCAAAACTTCAACTACGCCTATGTTGATCTGTACCTGCGAAGCTCTTCGGCCTATCAAAATGCTTGGCAAGACAGCGACCCATACACATTGGCACGTTATACCTTGATCAATGATGGCGATTCACACAGCGTAACCTTAGATAACAACGCCCAAGCACAATGGCAAAGTAGCCAATTTGAGCACCGCTTACTGACCGGGTTTGACATTCAGTATCACCAAAATAAATGGCTGGGTAATGGCACTGGTTCACAGGTGGGCGTGATCAACAGCCTTAATCCGACCTACGGCAATGTGCCTGATCTCTCAAGCAGCTTGTATGACAATGAGATTGTCAAACAGCAACTGGGTGTGTACGCGCAATATCAAACGAAGTGGCAACAGAAATGGGTTCTGAATTTAGGTGGCCGCTACGACAAAATTGATGTTGAAAGCAAAGGTTTGAATAAAGATGAGCTTGATGATGGCCAACTGTCATTAAACAGCGGTTTGATCTATTTAGCCGATAACGGTTTGTCACCTTATGTGAGCTACTCAGAATCTTTCTATGTGATCAGCAGCTTAGATTTCACCACCAACAAACTCTACAAACCCGTTGAGAGCAACCAAACCGAGGTGGGTGTGAAATACATGCCAAGCTGGCTCGATGGCTATGTCAATCTGGCGTGGTTTGATATCGATCAGAAAAACGCAACCGCCTCTACCGTCGGCAGCAATGGCGCGTTAACCACCAGTCAATCGGGCACAAAAACCAATACGCAAGGGTTCGAAGTGGAAGCTCGCATGGCTGTGACAGAGAATCTGATGCTGAATGCCAGCTACACCTATCTCGATGCTCATACGGGTGAAGGAACGAGCCAGAAGCGCAAGTCGATGATTCCGCGCCACTTAGCGACAGGTTGGGCGAGCTATGATTTTGCAGGCCTTGGGATTGAGGGGCTGACGTTGGGCTCTGGCGTGCGTTATACCGGAACGTCTGTGGATGCCTCGCTCGATAAAAAGGTGCCTGCTTATATGCTGTGGGATGCAATGGCAAGCTACGCCATCAATACACAGTGGGATGTGCAGGTTAACCTCAATAATATTTTGGATGACGAGTCCCTTGCTGGTTGTGATTTCGGAACCTGCTATTACGGCGAATCACGCCGTATGGTGGCAAGCGTGAATTACCGCTGGTAAGTCAGCATGAACTCACCTTCGTTGAAGGTGAGCTTGACGGTTTTTGAACATTCCCGCGCTGGCGGGGATGTGTGTTTTAGGTGGTTCGATTTTTGGGGGAGAGTGATGTTTACCTTATCAAATGTTCAAGTGGTACGCGGTGGGCGAAGCATTTTATCCATTGAATCACTGAATATTCCCACCACAGAGTTGACTGTGGTACTCGGCCATAATGGCTCTGGTAAATCCACGCTGGTGAGTTTGATTTCTGGTCAGCAAGCACCTGACCGTGGTGACGTGTTACTTAACCAGCAGCCGATTGCCGAGCTCAGCGCCAGAGCGCTGGCTAAAGCGGTGGCGTTTTTGCCACAAAAATTGCCAACTTCAGCGGGGTTAACGGTACGAGAGTTAGTACGCCTTGGGCGTTTTCCGTGGCGTGGTCCTTTTGGTCGCTGGCAAAATCAGGATGAAGTGATCATCGATCAAGCGATCGCCCAAACTGGCGTCACTGAATTTGCCTATACCTTGGCAGATGAATTGTCTGGCGGTGAAAGGCAACGCGCTTGGGTGGCGATGCTGTTGGCGCAGCAGTCTCCGGTGCTGATTTTAGATGAGCCAACCTCGGCGTTAGATGTGCAGCACCAATATCAGTTAATGGCTCTGCTTGCGCAATTAAACCAAACACAAGGCTGCGGAATTATCGTCATTTTGCATGATCTGAACCTTGCGCTACGTTACGCGACCCACATTGTCGCGCTCAAGCAGGGCAAGGTTGCTTTTGAAGGCGATGCCTCTTTATTGGCCGATGAAGCACGTTTATCGGCGCTTTATCAAACGCCGATCCAACTGCTGGATCACCCAATGTCCAATTCAGATTCTCATACGCATAAGGTCGCGATTGTATGTGCTTAAACCTTGTAAAGCGCTGGCTGGTTGCTGGCTTACTCTCTGTTTTTTCGAGTGTCGCTTTTAGCGCGCCATTGACCGTACACGACAGCCGCGGAGAGCAAACTCTACAGCAGCGGCCACAACGTGTGGTGGTGCTCAATTGGGATTTACTTGAGCAAGTGATTGAACTGGGTATCACACCCGTTGGCGCGCCAGAGCTTGCCAGTTATCAAGAGTGGGTTGTCAAACCGCAAGTGCCGCAAGGGGTAGAAGATATCGGCACGCGCGTTGAACCCAATTTGGAAAAAATTGCTGCACTGCAACCAGATCTCATTCTCGCCGCTGCGCCGCAGCAAGATTTAATCACACCGTTAGAGCGCATTGCTCCGGTGCTCTATTTCTCTAATTTTCAAGCCAGTGATGACAGTGGCGCAGTCGCGATTGACCATTTTCACCAATTAGCGCAGCTCTTTGACAAGCAAACGCTCGCTGAGCAAAAACTGACCACAATGACGGAACGTTTTGCGCAGTTAAAAGCACAAATTGACATCGCATTTTCTCATCAAACACCCGCGGTGGTGGCGATGCGTTTTGCTAATCCAACCTCGGTGTTCCTTTACGGTGAAAACTCCACCACTCATTATGTGTTAAAGCAATTGGGCTTGAATGAAGCGCTGCCTCAGCCCGCCAAAGAGTGGGGGATTGTGCAACATCGGTTAACGGATCTGCAGTATGTTGAGCAAGGTTATGTGCTCTATTTCTTGCCATTTGCCCAGCAAGCACAGCTAGAAAAATCAATGCTTTGGCAAGCGATGCCGTTTGTGCGTCAAGCGCGAGTGAACTCGGTTGAGAGTGTCTGGAACTACGGCGGTGCGATGTCACTACAATACATTGCAGAAGCGCTGACACGCAGTTTGCTTGAGGTTGCGCCTAAGTCATGAACGGAAAAGTGTTTCTCGTACTGAGTAGTGCGCTGCTGCTTGCGGCGATGCTCAGTGTGCAAATTGGCAATGGCGTTGATCTAGTCACGCAATGGCAACTGTTGTGGGCGCAACGTGAAGCGAGCTCTTTTGCTGAGTTCAATTTCCTATATGGTCAATTGCCCCGTTTGGTGATGACGCTGCTGGTGGGCGCGATGTTGGGTTTGGTCGGCAGTGTGATGCAACAACTGACGCAGAATAACCTCACTTCACCATTGACGCTGGGCACCTCATCTGGAGCTTGGCTGGCGCTGATTATTCTCAACATTGGTTTTCCAAGCCTAGTTGCCAGTTACAGTGCGTTGGCGGCAATGAGTGGTGCTTTGCTCGCATTTGCGTTGATCGTGGTGATTGCGGGCGTGCGTAACATGACGGGCTTGCCGTTGATTGTGGCAGGCATGGTGGTGAACCTGCTACTTGGCGCGATTGCGACGGCACTGATTCTACTCAATGAACAATACGCCAAAAACGTCTTCATGTGGGGCGCGGGCGATCTGGCGCAAAATGGCTGGGATTGGGTGCAGTGGTTGCTGCCGCGGTTATCGGTCTCCTTATTGATTTTACTGTTTGCGCCAAGGGTTCTGACGTTATTGCGTTTAGGTCATCAAGGTGCTGCGGCTCGTGGTCTGCCTGTCATTCCTGCATTTTTAATCTTAATGGTGCTCGGGATTTGGTTGGTTTCAGCCTCGATTACAGCGGTGGGCGTCATCAGTTTTATCGGGCTACTCACGCCAAACATCGCCCGTGCTATGGGGGCAAGAACGCCCAAACAAGAGCTCTATTCGAGCTTACTGCTTGGCGCGTTACTGCTTTTATTAACCGATATGCTCGCAATGTGGTTGAGCCTATGGACTACGCAAGTCATCGCCAGCGGTATCACAGCCGCGGCGATTGGCGCGCCCGCATTGATCTGGTTTAGTCGCCGTCAGCTCAAGGCGCAAGATACATTGACTATCTCACTGCCTCAGTCGCGCGCATCATTAAGCCGTGTCGCACTATTGGGGTTGTTGCTAATGATGCTGGCAGCACTTGGGTTGCATACGTTGTTTCAAATGAACGAACTCAGTTGGCAATTGGCGCTGCCAAGCAGCTATCAGTGGTCATTACGCTGGCCGCGCATGCTCACCGCATTGTGTGCCGGTATTGGTCTTGCCCTAGCAGGTAGCATTTTGCAACGTTTGATATACAACCCGTTAGCCAGCCCAGATATTTTAGGGGTCTCGTCAGGGGCGACGTTTGCGTTGGTGTTTGCCAATCTCTTTTTAGGTCAAAGCTTGTTAGCCGCCCATTGGGTGACAGCGTTGTTGGGTAGTTTGCTGGTGTTGGCGGCATTAGTTGTGCTGGGTAAGCGCCATCAATACGCCGCGTCGAGTTTGATTTTAACCGGGATAGCCATCACCGCACTGCTTGAATCCTTAGTGCAATTTTGTTTGGCTAAAGGGTCAGAAGACAGCTATCGAATTTTACAGTGGTTGGCAGGCTCAACCTATCGCGTTACGCCAGACCAAGCGCTGTTGTTGGCCGTGTTGGTGCTGTTGCTGGCCGCAGCCACCATCGCGCTGTCGCGTTGGCTGACTTTAATCTCGATTGGCCGTAGCTTTGCCAGTGCACGCGGCGTTAATGCGCAAAGCACCAGTTTGATTTTATTGACCATTGTGGCGCTGTTATGTGCGCTGGTGACGGCGACGATGGGGCCAGTGTCGTTTGTGGGTTTGATTGCGCCACACATGGCAATGATGCTAGGCGCGCAGCAAAGTAAAACCCAACTGCTGGTGGCAAGTTTAGTCGGTGCATCATTAATGTTGTGGGCGGATTGGCTCGGACAGGTGATCGTTTATCCGATGCAAATTGCGGCTGGCACGCTGGTGGCGATTCTCGGTGGGAGCTATTTCTTGCTGTTACTGTTGGTCAATCGTTCAAAATAAGCTCAGTCTATTTACCATTGGCATCGATGGTATTTAGCATCGTAACAAAGCTGCTCACTGTGCCAGATAAGTCGTTTTTCTTATTAATAAAATGATGCTAGTGCATTGGCATAGCAATGATATGTAACCCACATGATCGATAGTGTGAACGAATAGCCCTGTGTATACAGGGCTTGCGGCTATTTTTTGGTGATTTTATCTAAATAACCCATCGCAAAGGCCGATAAGACAAAGGTAATGTGCAGCAGTAAGTACCACTTGATTTTTTCACTGTCGATATTTTCAGTGTTCATGAAGACTTTCAGCAAATGAATTGAGGAGATGGCGACAATCGATGCCGAAACCTTATTTTTCAACGATCCTGTGTCTAATTTTCCGAGCCAGCCGAGCTTATCATCCTCTTCGGCGATATCAATTTTTGAGACAAAATTCTCATAGCCTGAAAACATCACCATCACAATCAACCCACCAACCAATGAAATATCAATCAAAGAAAGTGTCACTAAAATCAGGCTGACTTCATCGGTGCTCAAGATGTTAGGTAACAGATGAAACACTTCTTGGAAAAATTTAATGCCTAATGCCAGCAGCACTAAACTTAACCCCAAATAAATAGGCGCCATAATCCAGCGCGCTGAATAGAGTAGTTTTTCGACGATATTTTCCATAATTATTCCGTTTATGATCTCCACGAAGTATGTGGAATAAGGAGTGATAATACTGTGTTTTCTTGTGATTTGGCTACGTTATTGCACAAAGTTTTTGTAGAGCAATATAAGCCAGCCAAGCTGATATTCAAGGGGGCGTGGTACGCGTTTGATCACCATTGCATGATGTTGAAAATATTGTACTGTTTTGTATGGAATTGTCTTGATGTATTTATAAATCCAATAAAAGGGCAATAATAAGCGCTCAATTCGAATGAGTGTCGTTCCATACATACTGAGAATCTTAATTTGCGTAATATTCTATTTTTTCACCCATTGAGCTTATTATTGCTGCTTGTCATATCGGCCAGTTCACTATCGACGGAGTTACCTAAAAGTCATCGCATTCACGAAGGTCAGCTTGAAAACGGCTTAAGGTACCAATTAGTCCATAACACGACACCTGCTCATGCTGTCATTATGCGTATGCGCATTGCGGGTGGTTCTTTAGTCGAGTCAGATCAAGAACAAGGCTTGATGCATCTTTTAGAACACATGGCGTTTAAAGGTTCGGACTCTGTAGCCGAAGGGGAGATGATTCGCCAACTTGAACGCTTAGGATTAAGTTTTGGATCCGATACCAATGCGGTGACTCAATTCAATCAAACCGTGTATGAGTTCAATATTGCTCAAGGAGACTCACAAAAAGTAGCAACTGGTTTGTGGCTTATGAGAGAGATTGCGGATCGCCTTAAGCTTGAACCAAAGGCGTTGGAGCAAGAAAAACCGGTTGTTGTGGCGGAATGGAAAGAGAGAAATTCCGCTGATGTTGAGAATTATCGTCAACAGCTGAGCTTCTTATATCCGAGGAGCCCTTTGTCAAAACGTTTGCCAATTGGTGATCTCGATGTAGTAAAACATGCTAGCTCAGAGCAGTTACGTTCACTTTATCAACGTTTTTACACGCCAGAACGTACCACGATCATTGTGGTGGGAGACCTTGATGTTGCTCAGGCCGAAGAGCAGATCAAACGACTTTTTTCTAACTGGGTACCTCACCGGGATGCAGTACCGCTACGGGCTGACCATTTGATGTTGCCTGCAGTAAGGACACACTTGCAAGCCGATGTTTTCTTTGATGCTCGCTTGCCGACCCAAATTTCGCTTGGTGTGATTGCACCACAAGAGCGACAAGCAGATAGCGTTGAAAGTCGCCATGAAATGATCCTTGAATCAATATTGTCGAACTTACTCTACCAACGGTTACTTCCCCATCTGATAGACCAAGAGGGGATAACGAATGTTTTTGTTCATATTGAACAAGATTTCGGTATCGCATCACGGATGGAATTGTCACTGGTAACCTTGCCCGAGCAGTGGCGGCATGGGCTGACATTACTTGAACAGACGGTGCGACAAGCGATTCGATACGGCTTTAATCAGAACGAAATTGATCAAGCGATCAAGGCAATACATGCTGATTATCAGCAAAGAGCAGCAAGTAGCGATACTTTGCATAGTTTTTCGATTGCGCAAGGCCTAGTGACAAGTGATGCTCAGCAATTTGTCCCGATTGAACCGACGTTCGCGCTTGCTCTTTTTGAAGCTTATCAACCTCAAATCACCGCCGCTCGATTGCACGACCTGCTTACAGAACGTTGGCAAGGTAAGCCGTGGATTTATCTTTCTGGGCCATACAAGGTTGAGAAAATCAATCAAACGCTACTCGATGTATATGAACAAAGCCAAAAACAGCCAGTAGAGCCTTATCAAATATCATCGGTCGAGGCATTTGCCTACCGTGAATTTGGTGAGGCGGGCACGCTCGTTCACGACAAGCGAGATCCCGAAACGGGGATTCGGATGTTGAAATTTGCCAATGGCGTTAAGCTCAACATCAAGCCAACCGAGTTAGAGAAAAACGTCATCTACCTCAATCTTTCATTAGGTTTTGGCGAATATCCATTACCTAGAAAAGAGGGAATTCAGGCACTGTTTAATGATGGCTTTGTTGCTGGTGGGTTAGAGCAGCATTCGTTTCAGCAGTTAATTCATCTCTTTTCTGCTGCCAATGTGACGACGGGGTTCAATGTCGGAACGCTTGGTTTTGCGAGTCAGGATTTCACCAATCAAGCGTCGCTTGACCAACAGTTAGCACTGCAAACGGCATTTTTAACGAGCCCGGGCTGGCGAGAAGAGGGGATGAACCAATTTCGTCAACGAGTACTGGCAGCGAGTAACAGCCAGAACACGACGCCAGAAGAGGCATTTTGGACGGTGTTACCTGAATTATTGCACCCTGACGACCCACGATTTCGTAGCCATGACGAGGAACTGTTAAAGCGTCATTTTTCAGAATTAGTTCCAGTGTTTGCCTCGGCGGTAGATAAAGGCCTTTTAGAAATTGCCATTGTGGGTGATCTTGACGAAGAGAAAACGATTCGATCGGTTGCTAAAACACTGGGCGCTTTGCCGCGTCATCCAGAAAAAGAGCTGCAAGTTGAGCGCGTTGAGTTTCCATCATTGCCTGCTTCACATATTGTTGAGCATCAAGGTTCAGCCAATGCCGCGGCACTGGCTTGGCTGTGGCCAACGACTGATAAGGTGAATGCCGAACACTACGCAAAACTGATGCTGCTTGAAGAGGTTCTCAGTATTTTGTTGACGGAAGAAGTGAGAGAAAAGGCTGGCGCGAGTTACTCACCTTACCCATTTAGCAGCAATGATTTTCTTCCCACAGGATTTGGTTATTTGGGGCTGTTCAGTGTGACAGACACAACGCAACTTAAATTAGTGGAAGAGAGTTTCGATGCGGTATTGTCTCGAGTGAAAGCTGATCATGGCATTGATGCTGATATGTTGCAACGAGCGAAACAACCGCTTCTACAATGGTTAGATAGTCTGCCAGAAAAGAATGTATTTTGGCTTGATGTCGCATCGTTAACTCAAACTTATCCGCATCGCTATAGTCGTTGGCAGGAGGTTCGTCACGCCATCAATCAAGTGAGCACGAATGATCTGCGTCATGTTGCTAATCAATATTTACAAGCAGACAAACGACTGAGCGTTAAGATATTACCCAGTACTACCTCTGCAATCTCAAAATAAAATGAGCCTCCTATTGGGGGCTCATTTTTATGATGAAACCTATCACTTTGTTATATTTTTCTTGGATTAATGTCACTTATTTAAACATAGGTAATATAATATTTATTTTTACATTTAATTAGAATAAAAAATCAGGTTTTTTCATGTCTTTAATTTATCTTAAAATGTAATCAATATAATTTAATTCATTCATGCCGATTATTTAGATTTTAAATAAATATTGATTGTCATTCCAAAAATTATTTTAATCGAAAATTGTTGATGTTAATTATTGGTGGTGGTGCTAATAAACATACCGAATATTATAAATTTAATATAAGGGTATAAAATAATGTTTAATCAAAAAAACACGCCAGTCTCAGTGGCCGATAAAAATTATTATCGGGCTTTAGGCCTAACCATCCTTTTCTCTGGCCTACTTTTAAATCCAATATCTCAGGCTATTGCTGCTGAGTTTCGCGCTGATGCGGTTGCTGAGTCAGAGGGGCAATGGTGGAGCACTTACACCTTAGCGATTAAAAATACAGGATCAGAGTCAGCGGATATGCGCGATGCGGTCATCGAATTTGTATTACCCGTTGCGATTAACGATATAGGTTGGCAATCATCGGCGCTATCCCATCCTACGTGGAGTTTATCTCATACCGCTCAAGCAGGCGGTATTCTCCATTCAGTGGCGCTTAAATTCCCTGAAGGTGCTTGGGTTGACAGCGTTCTGAATGCCTCAGAATCACTCTCCTTGACGATCGCTTTTGCTGGTTCATTGGAAAACCTGAGTGCTTTTGAAGATTCTGTTATTGTGAAAATGGAAGGGGGCATCACACCACCGCCCGATTTTTCGCTAGATATTCTCTCTCCAGCGCCAAATTCAGTGGTATACACGGGCACAGACGTCAGCATTATGGCTCGTATTGATGGTGAGAGTGCCGGTAAGCTTGAGTTTTGGGCTAACCAAGACAAAATTGCTCAACAACCATTGAAGCAAGGTGTCACCGAATATCAGCAAGTGTGGCAACCGCAAGAGATAGGAGCGGCCTCCATTTCAGTTATCGCGTTCAATGAGGAAGGCGATAAGCTCTCTGAGCAAAGCGTGCCTGTTTCTGTCGAGTCAGAATCGACGGCACCTAATCCTCCGGTCGTTGAGTTCATTTCCCCAGAAGCGGGATCATCCCACCCACAAGGCACAAGTTTGACGATCTCTGCTGAAGTGACCGATGCTGATAATGATCTGGCTACCGTTAAATTTTTTGCTAATGACACCGAAGTTTGCAGTATCGATGCCAAAACAGAGCAAGTGTTCTCTTGTGACTGGACCCCTCAAACGGCCGGAAGCGCTGCATTACGTGTTGAAGCGCAAGATGATGAACGGCATGTAACACAAAAAAATCTGACGATTACGGTTACTGATGTGAGTGGTAGTTGCGGTGACGTTGCACAGTACCAAGATGGCGTGAGCTATCAAGTGGGAGATGAAGTAACCAATATTGGCCATATCTACGCATGTAAAACCGCAGGTTGGTGTGGTAACCCAGTATGGACACCGGGTACTGGGCATCCAAATTATCCAGATGCATGGAAAGATGCATGGAATGACGTTGGTGAGTGCGATCCTAACCCTGTTCCTGAAGTGCATGTTCAATCGCCAGAAAATGGACAAAAAATAGCACCCAATCAGCCATTTGAGGTGGTCGTTGAGGCGAGCGACGATACCCAAGTGGCGCGTGTCGATGTTCAATTGAATGGCGAAGTCGTTGCAACATCCACCTCTTCTTCGGGCGACCTCTACACCATCACTGTGCCTGCTCAAGTTGAAGGACAATACACACTCACGGTTGCCGCATATGACGATCAAGGTGCAAGTGCTCAAACTGCACCGATTTCGATTGCCATTACTGATAAAGATCTGCTGGTGTCACTCTCTTCCCCTGTAGACGGTTCAAGCTTCTTTGAAGGCCGAGCGATCTCAATCAAAGCGGATGCTAAGAGCTATGAAGGTGAGGTGACGTCCGTGACGTTTATTGCCAACGGCAAGGTACTGAATCAAGACACCGAAGCACCTTATGAATATGAGTGGATTGGAGCGCAAGCAGGCAACTACGCTATTTACGCAAAGGCGCTCAACAGTGCCAATCAAGAGCAAATGTCAGCCCCATCGAATATTACAGTGAAAGAGAGTACCGGTGGTGGTGGCCTTGCCGATAACCCAGACCGTGCCATTAGTTATCTCACTTCTTGGGGATTAAACGATTATGAAAAACTGTTTAATTCTGAAGGTGACGGTTATTTATTATCGTTCGGTAAATGGGATGCTAGCGGTAACATTACGATTTCTGATGACATGGTAACCCCACCAAGTTACAACCCAGATTGGATGCCATCTCAGTACTTAGCGTGGTCAACCTTAAAACACGATAATAGCAATGTCACCATGATGGTCGCGTTTGGTGGTCAAACTTATGAAAGTATTTGGTCTGCGATTGATAGCGATGCAAATCGGGAGGCGGTGGCCAATGGCCTCGTTGAATTGGTCAACAAACCCTTCCCTGTCTATAAGAAGAACCTAAAACCAGAAGAGGTGGTGGGTGACTGCCTTGCGACGGGGGGTGATGGCCAATGTGATTACAGCAAGTACCAATTAGCGGGTTATGTGCAAATCGATGGTCTTGATTTTGACTTCGAGAAAGCGGCGCGCATTACCGATAAAGAGAACCAAGACCTAACCGCATTGATTAAACTGATACGCCAAAAAGTGGGCGACAATAAAGTGTTGTCGCTGACCACATACCATGTCGGTGCTGATCCTGTGGCATGCATGGATTCAAGTGTGTTTGAAAATTGTTCTTACGTTGAGCCATCAGGCCGCTCGTCTCACCATGGTGAAGTGATCGATCTGTTACAAGCAACCAAGAACGATTTCGATTTCTTCAACGTCATGACCTATGACGCTGGCCAAAACTTCCTCTACGATGTTGCGATGGCCAATTACGCTCAATACATTGGAGACAAGTCGAAAATTGTTTTAGGCAATACGATCAATAGCCAGTGGGGGCCAAACGGCAATTTTGTGGAGAGCCGTGAAAACAACCTCAACCGTGCCAAGTGGCAAAAAGAGAATGGTTACGGTGGTTTCTTTATCTGGGCGTTGGGTTCAAATAATCAAAGTCTGAGCATGGAACAGCAAGTCGAGTACTTCAACGAAATGATCAGTGTCAGTAAGTAGCCTGCATGGTTACTTTGTGAGTTAACTAGATAACGGAAGGCTATGGTGCCTTCCGTGTTTTTATCCATCGTCATCCACTTAATCTGAATCGCCGAAGCTGAAAAACTATTCGATGTTTTGGATTTGCTCTCTCATTTGCTCAATCAGAACCTTAAGTTCTACGCCAGAGGCCGTGATGTCTGTGCTGATTGATTTCGAGGCTAACGTGTTCGATTCGCGGTTAAATTCTTGCATCATGAAATCGAGCTTACGGCCACATGAACCGCCTTTTTTGAGCACATTACGTGCTTCTTTGACGTGAGAATCGAGGCGGTCTAACTCTTCGGCAACGTCTGATTTTTGTGCAAGTAAAATCAGCTCTTGCTCGACGCGTGTTGCATCAAGCTCAATCTTTGCTTCTTCAAACTTAGTCAGTAGACGTTCACGTTGCCATTGCAGGATTTCTGGCATGCGTGCGCGCACTTTTACCACTTCTTCACTGATCGCCGTCAGGCGTTGTTCGATTAACGCCTTCATGTTGTCACCTTCACGGCCACGTGCGTCAATGAATTCAATGATTGCGTCATCAAAGCCTGCTAATAAGGCTTTATTAATGCTGTCCATGTCTTGTTCTGGCGTTTCCATTACGCCGGGCCACTGCATGATTTGAAATGGATTAATGCGGCTTAACTCGCCTGTCATGTGCATTACTTGGTTGGCGGCTTTAATCACTTGATTGGCGAGTGCTTCATTGATATTCAGCTCACTTTTAGCCGCAGGGTTTGCTTCATAACGTAAGTGACATTCTACTTTGCCGCGCGCTAAACGTTGGCGAAAGCGTTCACGCAGTACAGGCTCAAGACCACGAAATTGTTCCGGCAGGCGGAAGTAGGTTTCAAGATAACGTTGGTTTACCGAGCGAATTTCCCATACCGCAGTACCCCAATCACCTTTAACTTCTTTACGCGCGTACGCGGTCATGCTGTAAATCATTGATTTGTCCTTTGCTCACGAAGATGAAATATCAAACGAGAGGTATGTTAGCACTAGCTTCACGCGTGTACTAGGTTCACGCCAATGCAAAGGGTGACCAACCTAGCGTCAAGGCGGCTAATCCGCTATAATCTCGCCCCAATCGATTCCGTCTCACCCGATAAAAGGTAGATGCACTATGCGTCCAAATGACCGCGCGGCCGATCAAATTCGCCCAATTAAAATCACTCGCAACTACACTGCTTATGCTGAAGGGTCAGTATTGGTGGAATTTGGTAATACCAAAGTATTGTGTAATGCCACTGTCGAAGAGGGTGTTCCTCGCTGGTTGAAAGGTCAGGGTAAAGGTTGGGTTACTGCCGAATACGGCATGCTGCCACGTGCAACCCATTCACGGACTCGTCGTGAAGCGACCAACGGTAAGCAAGGTGGCCGCACCATGGAGATCCAACGTCTCATCGCTCGCAGCTTACGTGCTGTGGTGGATTTAGAGGCAATGCCAGAGGTGATGATCACGGTTGACTGTGACGTTATTCAAGCGGACGGCGGTACTCGCACTGCATCAATTACGGGCGCAAGTGTGGCACTAGCGGATGCGTTTGCTCATCTGGTTGCTAGCGGTAAATTGAAGAAGAATCCAATGAAAGGCCATGTTGCTGCTGTCTCAGTAGGCATCCTGGGTGAAAACATTTTATGTGATTTGGAATACGTGGAAGATTCTGCCGCCGACACTGATATGAATGTGGTGATGACTGAAAATGGTAAGATGATTGAAATTCAAGGCACCGCAGAGGGTGAACCGTTTAGCCATGAAGAGCTGATGGATTTACTGGCCGTTGCCAAGAAAGGCATCGCTGATATTGTTGAAGCGCAGAAAGCATCGTTATTAGATTGATCAAGTAGCTCCCAGTTGGGGGCTATTTTTTTGCCCGTTTTATTCATTGTATTGTTGTACGTGATGACCCCACCCTAACCCTCCCCTATAAGGGGAGGGAATAAAGGAAGTGTTCCCAATATTGCCCTTGAGGGGAGGGAATGCATCATCTTAGTACCTCCCCTTTTAGGGGGAGGCTAGGAGGGGGTTGTTCTTGTTGGGAAAGAGAAATAAACCAAAGTGTATGAGTTAAGAGAGAGAAAATCATGAAAGCATACCAGCGTGAATTTATTGAATTTGCACTAGAAAAAGAAGTCTTGAAGTTTGGCGAGTTTACTTTGAAGTCTGGCCGAAAAAGCCCTTATTTCTTTAACGCTGGCTTGTTTAATACTGGCCGTGATTTAGCGCGCTTAGGGCGTTTTTATGCCGCTGCTTTGGTCGATTCTGGGATTGAGTTTGATGTGCTATTTGGACCTGCGTACAAAGGGATCCCAATTGCGACTACAACTGCAGTAGCGTTGGCTGATCATCATGATGTTGATACGCCGTATTGCTTTAACCGTAAAGAAGCGAAAGACCACGGTGAGGGCGGTAACTTGGTCGGTAGCGCATTAGAAGGGCGCATTATGCTGGTGGATGATGTCATTACGGCTGGTACTGCCATTCGTGAGTCGATGGAAATCATTCAAGCTAACGGTGCGGATCTTGCTGGTGTTTTGGTGGCAATTGACCGCCAAGAAAAAGGCAAAGGAGAGCTTTCTGCCATTCAAGAAGTCGAGCGTGATTTTGGTTGCGCGATCATCTCAATTGTTAGCCTGACCGATCTGGTTACTTACCTTGAAGAGAAAGGGGCAGATGCTAAGCACCTTGAGGCGGTAAAAGCGTATCGTGCTCAGTACGGAATTTAAGCATCAACTTATTTGCGAATCGTAGAGCCACTTGTTGAAAAGTAAAAGCCCCGAGTTTGTCGCTCGGGGCTTGTTTGTTATGAGTTTAGTTATTCTAGCGATTAACTTTGATCGCCATGGTGCGAGTTATCGTAAATTTCCGAGCCATCACGCTGCGTTTTCAACAGTGATAAATTCCACATGTACTGTTCTGGGCGTGGTGTGACTAAATCTTCAATCGCCTTATTCATAGCGCGTGCATCTTGCTCTTCATCGCCCGTTGGAAAGTTTTCTAATGCAGGCAAAATATGTACTTCGTACTTACAGGTTTTATCGTTATAAGCAGGCAAAATTGGCACGACTTTCGCCTTTGATAGGCGCGCCATTTTACCAAAACCTTTTAACGTGGCTTTTTCAGTGCCAAAGAATGGAACAAAGACCGAGTTGGCCGGGCCAAAGTCTTCATCGGGCAGCCAGTAGCCTAAGTATCCATCTTTAATTGAACGTACAAACGGTTTTACCCCAGCATCACGTGCAAAAATACGCCCGCCATATTGCATGCGTTGGACGTGCATTAACCAATCACCGATAGGATTGCGCTGTGGCTTCATGATGGTGGTTACTTTATAGCCTTTTGCCGCAAGCATTACCGCAGGGTAATCGACCGCCCAAGCATGAGGGGCGAGGATGATCACGTTCTCGCCAGCATCTAACAATGGCAATAAGTTCTCTTCACCAATCATGATGCCGCGTTGCTGATTGTGTTTCGTGGAACGAACCAAAAACTCCGAATAACCGAGCATGTATTGTGCTGCTTTGACAAAGGTTTCTTCCAAAATAGCCTGGCGTTCTTGCGGGGATTTTTCAGGAAAGCATTTTTCCAGATTCACTCGCGTGCGGCGTACAACACGGCCGTTTTTGCGTACCGCAAAGGTGGATAATTTGCGCGCTAGCCTATCTCGCCATACGGGTGGCATAAAGGCGAACAGAGCGGCAAAGAAGATCCCAATCCAAGTTCCCCAATGTTTTGGGTGTAAAAAAGACCATTGGAATGTGGGGTTGTGCAAGTGTTTGTCTGTGCTGTTTTCGTTGTTGCTCATTGAAAGCAAAACCTTTTTCTAGTTATAAATAGCGAGAGTTAGTTAACGTTTCATCTGGCAAAGATTTAAAACGCTTATGCAGCCACATCCACTGTTCTGGTGCGCGTAGAATCACTTCTTCAACGTATTTATTCATGTAAGCGGCGGCGGCGGTCATGTCATCTTTTGGATAGTCGCCATCAATGGTTTTATCGGCGATGATTTCATATTTTCCGTTGGCGTTTCGAAACCCTGAACCAGGGACAATCGCGCATTGGCTAGTATAAGCCAGAATACTGGTGCCTGTGGTGGTACACGCTTCTTTGACCGCAAAGAAGGGAACAAACACCGATTTGTTATGGCCGTAATCTTGATCGGGTAGATAAAATAGGCGCTCGCCCTTTTTGAGTACGCGGATCATCTGTTTAATGTCGGTGCGGTAGATTAGTTTATTGCCATTGCGTGTGCGACCACGGTATTGGATAAATTCATACGCAGGGTTGCTGTGTGGGCGGTAAACGCCATAGCCTTCAAAGCCTATTACACCAAAAGCGCGTGCTGTAATTTCTAAATTTAACGCATGTACGCAACAAAGCAGTGCGCCACGTTTTTCTTGTTTGAGTTGCAAAAGGGCACTGACATCTTTCACATCAAGCAGGCGAGCAAAACGCCAAGTCGGCCAAAACCAAGTAATTCCGGTTTCTATCAGCGCCATGCCAGTGTTTTTAAAGTTTTCGTTAACAATATGCTCAATCTCACCTGCACTTTTCTCTGGAAAAGATAGCTGTAGATTACGCGTGGCAATGTGTACTCGTTTGTTAGCAAAGCGCATTCCAAACGCGCCCATGCTGCGTCCTATTTTTAGTAACGCAGAATAAGGAAGCAGGTTTACTATTAAAGCGAGTAGCCCAAAGCTAAGCCACACGCCCCAATATTTAGGGTGCAGTAGCGAGAGGGAAAACTCAGGTTTACCGTATTTTTCTTTGCTCATTACTCTTGATTCTTTCACTGATGATTCTTTGTCACGACGGTGGTGGTTTGTTTTTACTGAATCTGAGCGCTTAATAATGCCCAATACTCTTCAAAATTTGCCGTCGGTTGGTATTTAAAGTCAGATCGCACAAAGCGATTTAGGCTTCCTTCCACTTGGCCAAGCAGTTGCGCGGCTAAAATGCTTTCGTCGACGGGGAAGGATTTACCTTCACGCAGTTTACGTTCGCGAAGGATCTGACGTAGTGACGTTTCTATGCGTTCGAACAGTTGGTTGATCCGTTCACGCAGTCGCTCATTTTCAAACATTAGAGCATGGCCGGATAAAATTCGTGTCAAGCCCGGGTTACGTTCCGAAAAAGCCAAGATAAGCTGTAGCACTAAGCGGATGCGGTTGAGTGTATCTTTCTCTTCATCCAAAATGCGATTAATCCGCGACATTAAAGACTCTTCAATAAACTCAATCAAGCCTTCAAACATCCGTGCTTTACTCGGAAAATGACGGTACAAAGCCGCTTCAGAAACGCCCACTTGTTTGGCTAGCTTTGCTGTGGTGATGCGTGATGCACCATCGTTAGATTCCAGCATTTCAGCGAGTGCTTGTAGAATCTCTTCACGACGATTGATTTTCTTATTGACGGCCATGACCCGATTTCCTTTTAGTTACCACATGCTTGTGAGCAAATATTTATACCCTTCAGATGGTTTGGGTATTGTCCATTAAGCGCAGTAGTTTAACGGACAGTTTTCGGACTGCGTAGCGTAAAAATGAAAATGATTGAACTGGGTGGTGATTTTACCACCCAATAAACGCTATGAACCCTAAAAGAAGCTTAGAACGTCTGTCTGTAGCCTACAGTTGACTCGCGATCAGTTGCATCAGCGCGTGAGCTAATGCAGATTTTGAACTCAAAGGTAATGCTTGCTCTCCGCCTTGCCAATAAATGGTCAGCGCATTGTCGTTACTATTAAAGCCTTGGCCCGCAACAGAAACATCATTGGCGCAGATCATATCCAGTTTTTTGTTGAGCAGTTTAGCGCGGGCATATTTTTCAACTTGCTGCGTTTCAGCCGCAAAGCCTACCGTGAACGGGCGGTTTTCTTTCAATGCAGCTACGCTGGCGACGATGTCGGGATTTTTGACCATGGTGATGAGCATGTGATCGCTCGCATCGGTTTTTTTGATCTTTTGATCGGCGACGATCTCAGGGCGATAGTCGGCTACGGCGGCGCAACTGATGAACACATCATGTGATTGCGCTTGCGCCATCACTTGCTGATGCATATCGCAGGCACTTTCCACATCAATACGTTGTACTTGTGGCGGTGTGAGCAAATTGACCGGGCCACTGATCAGAGTCACTTTCGCGCCTAATTGAGCGGCGGCCTGCGCAATCGCATAGCCCATTTTGCCTGAACTGTGGTTACTGATATAGCGGACTGGATCGAGTGCTTCACGGGTTGGACCTGCGCTAATCAACAGTGACTTACCGGCGAGCAGTGTGTTGTTTGCCACCTCTGTTTGGAAAAAAAACTCGCAGCGCTCAACCAATTGCATTGGCTCAAGCATGCGGCCCGGGCCAACATCGCCACACGCCTGTTCACCAGCTGCTGGGCCCCAAATCATCATGCCTCGGCGTTTAAGCGTGGCAATATTCTCTTGTGTGGCGATATTGCGATACATCTGCTGATTCATTGCCGGCGAGACGGCCACTGGCGCATTGGTGGCTAAAATCAAAGTGGTGAGTAAATCATTACCCATCCCTGCGGCGACGCGCGCGATGAGATCCGCTGTCGCGGGAGCCAGTAGGACTAAGTCTGCCCATTTGGCAAGTTCAATATGGCCCATAGACGCTTCGGCGGCTGGGTCTAATAAGCTATCTGAAACTGGCCTGCCAGAGACGGCTTGCATAGTCAGTGGCGTTATAAACTCTTTTGCAGCGTGAGTCATCACCACTTGTACTTGTGCGCCACGTTCAATCAAACGACGCGTTAACTCAGCACATTTATACGCAGCAATACCGCCGCTAATGCCGAGCAGAATCTTTTTTCCTGCCAGTGTTTGCATTATCTTTTCCTCAAAAATTCTGCGCATTATGTTAGCACAACTCTCGCATCGAGTGACCTTATGATCCGCTCAATCCTTTCATATTGGACGAGTGTTTCTGCGTCTTTCATCACTTATCAATTACAAAAAACCATGAATCAAGCCTAAATAAAGAGAAGCAAAGTTGCAGGCTTGGCTATTTCTCTATGTTGTCTGAGTACCTTTAACCCTAGGAGTGCTTAATGAGCCTCAAATCACTGCCCACAGAATCAATGCCGCGGGAAAAATTGCTCGCTCGCGGTCCTCATGCATTATCGGATGCTGAACTGCTGGCGATTTTTCTTCGTACTGGTACTCAAGGAATGAATGTGCTCGCTCTCTCGGATCTGCTGCTGCGTGAGTTTGGATCACTTCGAGCGCTTTTTTCGGCCAACCAGCAAGAGTTTTGCCGCCATAAAGGGTTGGGCGAAGCCAAATACGTTCAATTGCAGGCGGTGCTTGAAATGACGCAGCGCTATTTGGCCGAAACGCTCAAACGAGGTGGCGCTTTGACTAGCCCAGAGCAAACCAAGCTTTATTTATCGAGTGTGCTGCGCGATCGCCATCGAGAAGCCTTCTATATTCTGTTTTTGGATAATCAACACCGAGTGATCAGCGATGAAGTATTGTTTGAGGGGACGATTGACGCGGCCAGCGTTTACCCTCGTGAGGTGGTTAAAAGAGCGCTCCACCATAATGCGGCGGCATTAATATTGGCTCATAATCATCCGTCAGGCGTTGCTGAGCCTAGCCAAGCCGATCGCAGAATCACACGTCGATTAACCGATGCGCTTGCGTTAGTGGACATCCGTATTTTGGACCATTTTGTGGTGGGCGACGGCGAGGTAATTTCTTTTGCAGAAAGAGGGTGGATTTGAATCACATTTTAGGTTGTGACTTAAGATTATTCTGGTATGATTCGCGCACTAAATTATCAACCTAAATCAGCTCTGCTTAAAAAAAGATCGCCAAATCCGTAAAAAGGATCTGTTCGGGTCTTGAGCAATGCATGTCAAGTTAGTATAATACGCGACCTTTGATAGCCTTGTATGGATTTTCCATAACGGTTTTTAACCTCAAACTTCTTAATACATCGAGAACGAGGTTCGGCCACCAAGGTTGATATCGAGCTGAAACGATTTGGAGAAGACATTCATGTCCCGAGTATGCCAAGTAACTGGTAAGCGTCCAATAACGGGTAACAACCGTTCACACGCACGAAATGCTACTAAGCGTCGTTTTCTGCCGAACCTACAAACTCATCGTTTCTGGGTAGAGAGCGAAAAACGTTTTGTTAAACTACGTCTAACTGCTAAAGGCATGCGTATCATCGATAAGAAAGGCATTGATGCTGTTCTTGTTGATATCCGTGCACGTGGCGAAAACGTTTAAGAGGAATTGAGCAATGGCTAAAGGCATTCGTGAGAAAATTCGACTAATATCTTCTGCAGGTACTGGTCACTTCTACACAACTGACAAGAACAAACGCAACATGCCAGGCAAATTTGAGATCAAGAAATTTGATCCAGTAGTTCGCCAGCACGTTCTTTACAAAGAAGGCAAAATCAAGTAATTGATTTTACGCTTTGTAAGCATTGAAAGGCCCAGCTTTGGCTGGGTTTTTTATTGTCTGGAATTTGTACCCTGCAATGTCAGCTCTCACTATAATGTGCTAAGTTACTCAAAGATAAACTCTTAGGGATCACTTATGCGTATCAATCGCCGCCGTTGGAATAATATTCTTATCTTGGCTGTTATTGCTTTTATTGCCATTTTGAATTTACCCACAGTCATCAAAACTTATCTTATTGAACCGCCTGCTAGCCCTTATCCTTATGTGATTAATCCAAATGCACAGCTGCAAGCACTGCATTTTACTGACTGGTCACTTGAACTGAATCAAAACCGTTGGCGATCAAGCAAAGCAATTTCAGTTGCTCCTGAAATATTGGCACAACGCTGGCAGAGTTTAGTTGGTACTGAAGTTGATGATGCCACTTACGAGTCGCTTGCATCTCTACTACGTAACCCACAAACCGTGGAGGTGTGGTATCAGGATCGCGAAGAGCCGCAAAGGATCACCTACTACCAAACCCCCCAGTTTTGGTTATTGAAAAATTGGCAAGAGAAATGGGTGGCACTTTCGGTAGAAGAAGCTTTTCTTTTTCCGAACTGAGTCATTATTTCTCTTTGAGCGTTGAACAAACCAAGAACGACGAATGAAGAATCGAGATGTATCATGCCTGAGTTACCCGAAGTTGAAGTAAGTAAAATGGGGATTAGCCCGCATCTAGTTGGACAAACGATCCAACAACTGACATTCCGCACGCCCAAATTACGTTGGGCCATCCCTCAAGAGCTGAAACAGTTAGAAGGGCAAGTGATCCGCAATATTGCCCGTCGAGCCAAATATTTATTGATAGAGACCGATATTGGCAGTGCGATTGTTCACTTGGGAATGTCAGGTTCATTGCGAGTATTGGAGTGTGATTTTCCGGCAGGTAAGCATGATCACGTTGATCTGCGATTAACCAATGGCAAGGTACTGCGCTACCACGATCCACGTCGATTTGGCGCTTGGCTATGGTGCGAGCAAGGAGAAAGCCACTCGGTGTTGAGTAATATCGGTCCTGAGCCATTAACCGATGATTTTGATGCAGATTATATTGCGCAAAAAGCGAGCAACAAACGTATCGCCGTTAAGCAATTTATTATGGAAAATAAAGTAGTGGTTGGCGTAGGCAATATCTACGCGAGTGAATCACTGTTTAATGCGCGAATTCTCCCCACTCGGCCCGCTCATTCGCTGACACTGACTGAATGGAATTGCCTCGTGCGAGAAATTAAATCAGTCTTAGCAACGGCGATTCAACAAGGTGGCACAACTTTAAAAGATTTCGCACAAGCGGATGGCAAACCGGGCTATTTTGCTCAAGAGCTTAATGTGTATGGCAAAGCGCAACAGCCTTGCCCAGCGTGTGGGCAAGCGATTGAAGCGCTAAAAATTGGTCAGCGTAACACCTTTTTCTGCTCTGCTTGCCAAAAATAAGGTACGTCCTAAAGGCTATATTTTCTTGCCATGCAAGGCGTTAGCGACAATGTCAGGAACAAATTGATCAACTTCTCCACCATGAATCGCCACTTCTCGCACAATGGTGGAGGAGATAAACGCATGCTCCTCTGATGGTGTAAGAAACACACTTTCCAGCCCTGGCATCAAACGGCGGTACATGTTGGTCAAACCAAATTCATACTCGAAGTCAACCGTAGTACGCAAACCGCGGATCAGCACATTGGCTTTTTCATCACGCGCAAAATCGACCATTAACCCAGCAAATCCTTTGGCAGTGACATTCTCTAAATGTTGAGTGACTGCGCTGGCAAAGGCGACCCGTTCTTGCAGAGTAAACATGGTGTTTTTGCTTGGGCTGGCGGCGACGGCGATGATCACTTCATCAAACATATTGGCGGCGCGTTCGATCAGATCCAAATGACCATTGGTGATGGGGTCAAAAGTGCCGGGATAAATCACACGCGAAATTCTTTTTTGGCTCACATTGGAAGGCTCATATTGGTTAACTGGCACTGATATTAACAAAAAGACTCAAAATTACCTATTGAACTCGGTATGATGTAGCCCGCATTAAACTGTGACACTTAGCGAGTGAGAGAAGAGACGATGAACAATTTGTTGGTGATCCGTAACGATAAAATTGGTGATTTCATGCTGGCTTGGCCAAGTTTTGCGATGCTAAAAGCCTCGTTGCCAGATTGCCATATTACCGCGTTAGTCCCCAGCTATACCGTCGCGCTGGCCGAGCTTTGCCCGTGGATTGATGCGGTGATGGTCGACCCAACGGAACACGCGTCCTCTGCGCAGAAAAAACAATGTATTCAAGCGATTAAACAGCAACACTTTGATGCCTCGATCAACCTCTTCTCGACCACTTACAATGCACTATTAGTTTGGAAATCTCGTATTCCTTATCGTTTAGCGCCGGCGACTAAATTCGCTCAAATTTTTTACAACAAACGAATTAAGCAAAAACGCTCTCAATCAGCCAAACCAGAATATGAGTATAACTTAGATTTGGTACGCGCTTTTTTGCATGATATTGGCAAAGAGGTTGTCGAGCCGAGCGCACCTTATCTACAATTTGATCAAGCGAAGCTTGTTGAACAAAAAAGCAAACTGGCTACGCAACTTCATCTCGATACAAGTAAACCGTGGGTGTTTGTTCATGCTGGAAGCGGCGGTTCGGCGAATAATTTGTCGCTAGAGCAATACACGCAGTTAGTGATGGGGATTGATGGCAAGCAAGAAATTATCCTCACCGCCGGGCCGGGAGAAGAGGCGAAAGCCGCGCAGTTAAAAGCTTTGATTGAAGAAAAGGGCGGGCGAGCGGCACTGTATGATAAAAATGAAGGGCTTGCTGATTTCTCACGCTCGATTGCTTGCGCTGATATTTTTATCGCAGGTTCAACCGGGCCTTTGCATATTGCCGCTGCGATTGATGTGCCCACAGTTGGCTTTTTCCCCGCCAAACGTTCAGCCACGCCACTGCGTTGGCGACCATTGAACTCACAAGGCCGCCACATTGCATTTTGTCCACCGCAAGCAGCGGACAAAGAAACTCAGGCCGATATGAGCCGCATTGATATAAATGCGGTGTTAGCTGAACTTAACCCTTGGGCGGCTCAGTGCTGGTTCTAACCCATAAATCGGCGTATTTAACAAAGGTTGAGTGCGCCGATAATAAAGAGAGCAAGAAGCCTTGCTTACCATCTAAAAAGCCTGCTTTTAAAACGTACATTTTCAAAAAGCAGCCAAGCGCATGCAAAATACCTTGGCTAATGCTGCTTTTTTTACCACGTTTTTCTCGTTGCTCTGCCCATGCTTTGGCATAACCTGCTGATTTAACTAAATAATGATGAATATCGTTATAGGTGTAGTGAATCGCATCACCTGCAAGATTCTCGACTTTCATGCCATCAGCGACTTCGACTTTTTCATGCACTAAAGCCTCGTTATATTGCGTTAATTGAGTCGGGTAGAGGCGCAACACGCGATCAGGATACCAACCACAGTGGCGAATATAGCGGCCAAAAACCCAACTTAAACGGGCAAATTGATACAGTGTATTGGGTTTATTAGCGGTGACCGCTTGCTGAATGCTCTCTTTTAACTCTTTGGTCACGCGTTCATCGGCATCTAGCCACAACACATAATCAGACTCGACATACGACTGCGCTAAGCGGCGCTGTGGGCCAAACCCAGGCCACTGCGAATTGACAAAAAACTTGTCAGTATAACGGCGCGCAATCTCTTCGGTATTATCACTGCTACCTGAATCTAAGACGACGATTTCATCTACCCATTGTTGAACGGTTTCCAAGCAAGCTTGCAGATGTTGCGCTTCATTTTTAACGATCAGCGCAACGGCTAAAGTAGGTTTGCTCACATTCATTCCTCGGATATTGGGTTTAGCTGAAAATCAGCCGTTATCTTATCAAACATTTGGATAACATGGCTTGCTTGAATGCGCTGCATCGCTTGTTCATCTTTGACGCGAGTACGCCAACTGACTTGCTCTTTCGTTTTTCCTGTTTCGGCAAACAGTGCTTCTTCATAAGCAGACACCACATAATCACGATACTGATAAGGCCCTGTGCGCTGTGGATTATGGTGAGCGTATAAACCGATAACTGGGGTATTCATTGCATTGGCCATGTGCGCTGGGCCTGTATCTGGCGCTATCACTAAATCGGCTAAGTCGAGCAGTGCCAACATCTCTTTAAGCTGGCTTTTACCAACGACATTGAGTACCGGCTGAGTAAGTTTACTCGCTATTTCGGCTGCTAGATCAACTTCAATTTGCGCAGGGCTACCGGCTAAAATGATATGCCAACCAAGTTGTTGAGCATGCGTTATCACTTCTACATAGCCTTCAGCAGTCCAATTTTTATAAGCCTTACTCGCGGCAGGAACCACGACTAAATTACGCTTTGAATGTGCAAGTTGCTGCTTGGCCCATTGATGATCGGAATCTGAATAAGTGAGTGACCACTTAGGTTCTAGATCTCTGACTCCAAGGCATTCAGCAAACGCGAGTAAGCCATCTAATACATGAGGTGCTTGAGGCGATATCACTTTTACATTGGTAAACAGGTGCTGGAAATCTTGGCTGCGGGCGGCATCAAAACCGAGTTTATATTTAGCTTTAATACCCAGTGTGGCAATACTGGCACGAAAGGCATACTGCATATGCAAAAGCGCATCGAAGGATTGCCCTTTAAGTTCTGCCCATAATTTTTGATATGCTTTCCATCCCTGTTTTTTGTCGAATATAACCACGTTTACATTCGGTAAATCAGTGAGTAACTGTGCTTCAAGCTTTCCAGTGATCCAAGTGATATGAGTTTCAGGCCATTGGTGTTGAATTGCTTGCACGGCGGCCACTGCATTGCACACATCGCCAATCGCCGACAGACGCAATATACAAATTGAGCATGGAGCAGAAGAAAAGAGAGCCATAAGTGACATCGGTATAGAGAAAGTTAGTAAGAATTATGCAGACAGCGCTGATAAATGTAAAATGCCAAACAAGCACGATGAAGCACATTCAATCTCGTCATTAAAAAGTGAAACGATGAAAACGCTGAAAAAAGAGAATCAAACAATTTGGTATGACGAGCATTTGCTAGTTGAAGATCCGCTCCGCTGTTTTAACCCTGAGTTTTGGCAGCAGGCTGGTAGCGTCACAGGTTGTGCTACTGGGCGCGGTACGACATGGTTTGTAAAAGCTGAAAAAATAGAAGCAGCACTACGCCACTATAAGCGTGGTGGATTGTTCGGTAAGTTAGTTAGTGATCACTACTTTTTTTCCGGTTGGAAGAAAACGCGCAGTTTCCAAGAATTCGAATTGCTCAATACTCTGAGAGAGTCTGGGGTAAATGTTCCACGCCCGATTGCCGCGCGAGCAGTAAAGCGCACTTTTTGTTATCAGGCAGATTTACTCAGCGAAAAAATCCCGAACGCCCGCGATCTGGTGTCTATTTTACAAGAACGTCCATTACCGACTGAAATGTATGAAAAAATAGGTCGAGAAATCCGCAAAATGCATGATGCACAAGTCAATCATACCGATCTCAATATCCATAACATCTTGATTGATGATCAAGAGAAGGTATGGATTATTGATTTTGATAAGTGTTGCCAGCAACAAGGCGAGAGCTGGAAGAAAGGAAATTTAGATAGATTGAAGCGATCGTTTGAGAAAGAACAAAAAAAGAGATCTATCAACACCTTAAAGATAAGTTTTGATCAACTATTACATGCGTATAGTGAGAGTAAAAGAAAATGAAATTATTTGTGATTAACTTGAAAGAGGCCAATGCTAGACGAGATCGGGTCCAGAAAAAACTGTCAGAAATAGATGTTGAATGTGAGTTTTTTGAAGCTGTAAATGGTTTTAGTGGATTACCACCTAAGTTGGCTATGAAACCAAATGATGATTATCGAATCAAATATCGTGGTAGACCTTTGACTCCTGGGGAAAAGGGCGTATATGCGAGTCATTATTCACTCTGGGAAAAATGCGTTGAGTTAGATGAGCCCATAGTAATATTTGAAGATGATTTTTTACCAACACCATTTTTTTCGCTCGTTATTGATAAGCTTCCTGAGTTACATAAAAAATACGACTATTTACGTCTTGAGCCTCAGGATACAAACTTTAATTGTAAAATGATTGAAAATACTCATGATGGCTTTCAAGTTGTGATGTGGATGGATAATGCTGGAGGAGCTAGGGGATATAGCATTACACCGAAAGCGGCACGTAGATTTTTAGACGAAAGTGAGCAATGGTTATGTGCTGTCGATAATTTTATTGGCGAACCATATAAACATCACATATCTTCTATGGGATTATTGCCATATGCTATATACAATCCATCTGATATGGAAAGCCAAATTCAGAACAAAACAAAATTAGCCAAAGTTGCCTTAAAGAATAAAATTTTTAGAGAAATAGAAAGGCTTTCAAGGACCATCAGATTGGCATGGTGGAATGTTATGCATAAATCAATTAAAAGGTAATTATCTATGATAAGGGGACTCATATCTCGACTTCAAATTACCAGAGATAAAATAAGACGTCATCTTGGAATCATTCTTTTTGATTCATCAAAAGTATCTAAATTAGATTTAGAGAATGTTAATAGCATTCTATTTATCCGTAATGATGCAAAATTGGGTGATGCTATTGTTTCCTCCGGGGTACTCAAGAAACTTAAAAAGTACCGCCCAGAAATAAAAATTAAAGTGCTGACTACCTCTGCGATGGCACCATTGTTTACAGAACACTTTGGTGTTGATCAAGTTGTGCATCTAAGTAAGCGACCGTCATACAGTGAAATGAAAGAAGTCTGTACGCAAGTTGGGTCGGTCGATGCAGTAGTCGCTTTTAATCTTGATATGAAAATGAAAGATATTTATTTGCTGAATAAGTTAAAGTCTAAAATAAATATTGGCCTAGATCCTGATTTAAAGCTGATTAATTTAAAAATTTCTGATGATATTAGAAATATGCATTATGCTGATAAGTTTAACTATATTGCAACTCTATTGGGTATAACTGAATCAGCAGAGAATTATATAGTTCCTCTTGTTCCCTCTTCTATGGAAAAAGCACAACTTTTCTTGACTGAAAATAATATCAATGAGTTTGTGCTGATTAATCCATTTGGTAGTGGCAACGAAAGGAAGTTGAACAAGGACTCGATAAATAAAATCATTAGTGCAATCAAAGAATGGGATAAGTCATTGAGTGTGGTTCTATTATCGGCTCCTGATACAAGAGATCTTTTGGACGCTATGTCCCTTACTACTGCAAGTATTCGTCACTTTGATCAGAGTGATTCTATTTATGATGCCATTGCTATTGTCGAGAAAGCGAAGTTAGTGGTTTCTGTTGATACATCAATAGTTCACGTCGCATCTGGTTTTAATAAACCGCAGATTGCAATTTATAAACAAGATAAGGTTAATTTCAGCAACTGGCACCCTAACTCTGAACATGCAAATGTTATTATTGCTATTACAGATATCAATAATTTTGGAGAGGAACAGCTAAAGCAAGCACTAACCTAATTAAATTATTAGTTCAATGGCTGATATTGTGTTCGCTAGTGATCCACGGTTTTTATCAATTACGAGTCGAGTTGATTGTGATTTAGAGTGAAGTACATTTTTATCATTGAATGCTTGAGATATAGATTTTGAGATTGCTTTAGCCGTAGTGACAACCTCTAATCCCTCAGCTTTGATTAGTTGTTCTGTTATATCCGTAAAATTATAGTAACTTGGTCCTGTTAGCACTGGTTTACCTAGTGCTGCAGGCTCAAGCATATTATGACCTCCAACTTTATCACCCAGTAAGCTTCCGCCCATAAAACAAATGTCAGCAGCACCCATTAGTACCAGCATTTCTCCCATTGTATCACCTAGATACACCTGTACTTCTGGATCAAGTTCAGACTCTGTTTCAGTTCGTCGCACACTAATAAATTGTGTTTTACACAGCTCAAAAACAGCATTAAATCGCTCTGGGTGACGCGGGACAAGAATAAGCAATGCGTTAGGGTGCTCTTTAAGTACTTCAGCATGGGCTGCTAATACCTGTTCATCCTCACCTTGATGAGTGCTTGCCGCAATCCAAATTGGACGATTTCTCCCCAGATTAGATCTTAACTGCTGGCCTTTTTGTATGGTTGTTTGGTCTATATCGATATCAAACTTAATTGAGCCAGTGACGAAAATTTTTTCTTTTGCCACACCCAATCGAATAAAGCGCTGTGCATCGTCGGGATATTGACATAGTACTCGAGTTAAATTTTTCGCTAGCATGTTAAATATTGGCTGAACTTTTGCGTACCGTTGGCATGAACGCTCAGATAAACGAGCATTAATAACAGTGATCGGAATACCCGCTCTTGCAACAGTATGTAGCGTATTCGGCCAAAGCTCAGTTTCCATGATGAGTAGTTGGCTAGGCTTGATAGCATTTAAAAAACCACGAATGGCAAAAGAGAAGTCAAATGGCATATAGCGATGTTCGGCGATGCCTTGTAATTTAGCCGCTTGTTCTGCGCCAGTAGGCGTTGTGGTGGTAATAACGATCGGCTGATCAGGATATTGTGATTTGAGTTTTTTTATCAGTGGAGAAACGGAAAGTGTTTCTCCAACCGATACCGCATGGATCCAAATCGGTGATTTATTAGTTTCAAGTGGCGGTGTGAAACCAAAATGTTCTTTCCAGCGAGCACCCACGGATGGCTTGCCATCTCGTTTTCTGTACAGACTCCACATCAAAAATGGAGAAACAATAGTGAGTAGGAACGTATACAGCCAACGAATGAGCACAATGACCTCGTTTACTTCTTGATTAGATCTTCAGGTTTCTGGTGAGTCCATTTACCACGAGGCTTGTCTAAATATTGAAAATACTCATTGGTAAATGTGCCTTGGATACAAACATGACGGCGACGACGATATTGAATGGATTCATCTTTTAAAACATCATTGAATACCGCAGGTCCTGTTGTCCCGTAAACTCCTTTTTTAACATCATAGTTCTGGATGTTATACACAATCGTATCCATCACTTTCTGGAAATGAGGGTTTTGTGGCGCTGTCGCTAAAAAGTAATTAGTAATTTCAGTCCCATTTTTGATCTTGATATATAACGCGTCATTGATGCCTTTTAGTAGTCGACTAAGCGGCCAAACCAATGTGGCATCAATATCCATATAGACACCGCCTTGTTGGTATAAAGTTGTCACACGCCATAAATCGGCTTGAGCAGCACCATCGGTCAACTTCATATATGCATCATAAACTTCTTGTGATGCATTTTCGCGTAAATATTCTTCTCGTGCTTCGGTGCTGACATAGCGATAATCGTAGCTTAGTGACATTAGACGATTGAATAGATAATTCAAATAGATAGGTAGACTACTACGGTTTGAATAGTTGGTTTGCCAAATAATTTTAGGTACACCACTGCTATTTTTTGTTTGAATTTTGGCTGGAGAATATTCAGGAATAGTGAATCGTACTTTAGGAAAAACAAAGTGGAATGGGTATGAAAGCACTTTAAAAATATTACCAATCAACTTGATGGTGCGGTTTGCAACCATAATAGGGAAGTTATTCATACTGTCTCTTTATTTTGTTCTAATGCAGTAGCCATCTCTGCAATAATTTGTTCGTTACTAGGAATATCACCGTTCGCATTCATGACAATACGGTGATCACCTTCTAATGGAGTGTATCTAAATGGTACGGTTGAGTAGAAAATACCAACGGTCGGTGTATGAGTTGACACCGCAATATTTCTCACTCCCGTATCAGGAGCCACCACTAAGCGCGCCTTGGCAATGTATTCGACTAGTTCATCTAATGACAGACAAGGCTGAATCGTGAAATTATGGTTAACTTCCAAATGACGAAGAAAATCACCTTTTTCAAAATCATTTTTTCCTTCTAGATAGACATGTTGATGGTTTGGAAAAGTTGTAATTGCGAGCTCAATGAAACTCTTCATTTGTTTTCGAGTCAGAATTTTTGATTGAGTTGATGCGCCATTAAAATAAAGAATGCTAGGTTTAGTTTGTCCTTTATCGTACAGTTCTAGGTGACTTGGATATGCAAAATCTAATGGCCTTTGTGGATTGTGTCCAAGCATTTTTAGCATATCGAGCATGCATTCAAGCTCTGGCTGAAAATCAGATCGAAATACCGCAATATTGTACAAGCTTCCACATAAATAAGGTTTGTATGGGAAACCAAATTTCAGCTTGGCTTTGCTGAACAACGTCATCCAGTAAGAGCGGCTGGTACCTGCGACATCAAAGATGATGTCTTGCTCTTCTAATTGCGTAAATTGCTGGATCTTCTGCTTCCAATTCAGTTCATGCTTGCGATGTCGACCAATCATAAAAATGGTTTCATCAGCGAGATCTGAAGGTGTTCCATATTGATAGTTAGAGACACCCACTAGCGTGATTTTTGCGTTAGGAAAAAATTTTCTCGCTTCAATAAGAAAGGGGCGAACAATGACCTGATCACCTAATGCAGCGTGACGAAAAATCGCGATCTTTTTCACCTTCTCGGGTGAAAACTCATGAGTTAAGTATTTTTTTGCTTGCTTGGATGCATAAGCACCGCGTTCAAACCAAAGATGTTGCATCAAGTTTATCCAATAAATTTGTTTACGGCAGCCATTACCAAATCTGGTGATAGCTTGTTCAAACAGTCAAGGTGCTTAAGTGGACACTCGCGTTTAAAGCAAGGGCGGCATTCTATGTCAGTGTGTATAATTTCGACATTATCTGCCAATGGTGGTGTGTATTTTGGTGAGCTTGAGCCATATATTGCAACAATATTACACCCAACAGCGGCTGATACATGCATCAACCCAGAATCGTTGCAGACGACAGTATGGCAAGCTGCAAGCAAATCAACTACCTCAATTAAGGAAGTTTCACCGGCTAGATCAAAGCATGAATTTTGTAATTCCTTTGGAAGTGCATTGCGGATAGCGCTTGTTACCACTTTATCTTTGGCTGAACCGAATAACCAAATTTGCTGGCCTTTTTCAATCAAAGCTTTCGCAACTTCAGCATAGTATTTATCTGGCCATCTTTTAGCTGGGCCAAATTCTGCTCCTGGGCATAAACCGATAATCGGTTTTATGGTCGATAAGCCTAATCTTGACATTGCATACTGTTGAGCTTTGCTATCGATGAATAGAGAAGGGCGAGGGCAGGTTTCTAGCTGAACTTCACTAAGCATGCTTTCCTTAGAATAAGCAAGAGCAACATAACGCTCCACCATAAACTGAAAAACTTTGCGATTTGGGCGAAGATCATTGAGCAAACCATAACGAAATTCACCTTTCCAGCCCGTACGAGATGGAATACCAGCAAACAGAGGAATTAAAGCTGACTTAGCCGAGTTAGGTAAAACGTATGTGTGCGTATAGCCATTGCGCTTTAATTCTTTAGCCAGTGCCCATCGACCTACAAGATTAAATGCGCCATGTCCAATCGACATTTCAATGGCGCAATTCACTTCTGGCATGCGCTCCAAAATCGGTTTGCACCAAGCGGGGGCTAGAACATCAATCGTCGCAGCGGGGTAGTTTTGCTTCAATGTGGTGTAGAGGCTTTGCGACATGACCATGTCGCCAACCCAAGAAGGGCCGATAATCAGAATCTTCATGTCCTGCTGCTCATCAGTTTGGCTGTTGAACGGCATTGTACTTTTCTATACGAATAAGAGCAAAGAAGGTTGCAAGCATAAAGCCATAGAATGCGCTGATTAAGTTAGCTTGTAATGGTGCTTCTGTTAAGCAAAAGAGCATGAACCCAGCGACAAATACCGTACCTGTGTAACCCCAGAGGCTATCGGTTTTCCTGTAGTGTTGAGTAAAGACCGCAAAAGGTACTACAAGCATCATAATAATGGCAACTATACCTAATATTCCATTACTCGCTAGCATTTCGAAATATTGGCTATGGGCATGACCACGAGTTAAATTCCGAGTGTATTCATTCACTTTACCTTCAGCATAAAGCTGCTTATTGAGAGTTTCTCGTTCATTATAAGGTAAACCAATGAATGGGCTTTGTTTAAACGCTTCCGTTGCAGCTTTCCATAAATAGAATCGAGTACCTGTAGATGTTGCCGCTTCTACATCTCCGGAAATAATATGAGACACCTCATAAGCTGTATAATCTATTCGTTGTTTTACTGAATCGGAATTCCAATAAGTCCCTAATGATAGAGCGATAAAACCCACAATGAACGTTGATGTTAATTTTAGATTTAGTCTTTTCCAATTTAGTAGCGCACACAATATCAGAAGTAGCGGAATAGCAAATATGGCGCCACGAGTTAAAGTTAATACTGTTGAAATAATTGAGGCGATGAATGCTAAAAATAATAAGACTCTATATTTAGGATTTTTTATAGATAAACATAAAGATAGAAATGCCAATGAGCACGCCAAATAACCAAAGTTGATACTAAAGAGAAAACCGTCAACACGTGGCATATGGAGTATAACGAACTGATAAAGAGCAATAACCAGCGCACCAAAAGAACCAACTATGACGCCAATAGATAACCATTCATAGGCTTGTGCCGAGTGTAGGATGAAAGCTTTTCTGAACATTAAATAAACAGGAATACATAACAATAAACGACTACCGCCTTGAAAGTACCTGAACGTACTACCATCGACTATTGTAATTGGTAAATTGGCAAAAAAATAGGCACCAAGACAACAAGTGATCAGTAAGTCATATTTATTAAAATCACAATGAGTTCTATTCTTAACTAGGTCGTGAATTGAGAATAAAACGATAAATGCGACAATGACAACACTAAAATTATTAGTCGATAGAAGGAGTGCTGGAACTAAGAATAATGATGATAGCGCAAAATTATTCACGTTAAGAAGTTTGTTCATTCGTGATTCCATTCTTATTATTTCGTCGATTTTCTGAATGTATAGTTACCGCGCACTTTGCGCCATAGGCCAAACACATCGGTTTTAGGGAAAATAGCAATACGTCGTATTTGATATGGATCTTGATGAATTAACAATGGGCCGCTGTTGGTTGCAACCGCAAATTGATAGCCACATTGATGCACGATCTGTTTTGAGTGCGCATCATGATCGCCATAGGGGTATGCAAAAGAAACCAATTGTTCGCCTAGTAGCTCTTCGAGTTCAAGCTTATTGCGTGAGATCTCTTTACGCTGTTCAGATTCACTGAGTTTGCTGAGAAATAGATGAGTCATTGTATGGCCGCCAATTTCAACTAGCCCTGAATCGTGTAATGCTTTGACTTGCTGACGAGACATTAAAGGCACTGGTTTTTCTGGGTTGCTCGGTACTTCAACATCCCAACGGTTAAAATCCTCCCCCGTTACTACATAGACAACCGCTTTAAAACCGTATTTTCGTAATAGCGGCAACATCAATTCGTAGTTATCTTGATAGCCGTCATCAACCGTTAAGATTATATAGCGCCTGCCTGATTCAAGGCGGTGAATAAGCCCTTTATCCGCTAAATCTTTAAAGGTTAGCGTTTCAAACCCCATTTTTTTTAGCAGGTTGAAGTGCTTTTCAAGCATGTCAATATGCAGATAGGTACCATGTACGCCCTTTTCACTTTCATCCTTAATAAAGCGATGATACATAATAATCGGCATCTCTTTACGCAGCTTTTCAACATAAACCGTTTGATAAATATCTTCTATTTGATCGACCACATTGGTTAAGCTGTAGCTGTTGTGGATTATCTCACTGACTTGTGGTGAACAGTGCGGCGTTTTTAACCCTTGTTCTACATATTGACTAACTTTTGAAAAATCAATATCGAGATCTTTAGGCCCGATGTCACCGAAGTTGCTTGTCATGGCCGCAGCGATATTATCGTCATCGACAATACCAATTGCACTTGCCTCACCGATTGCCAGGGTAGGCCGTCCACACAGCAAAGATTCCATTGCTACTCTGCCAGCCCCAATGACTAAGTCTGATTGAGCAAGTATCGAGACGACATCTTGTGAATAACCAAGAAAGTGAACGTCAGAAGTAAACTTATCAAAACGCGCTTCAATTTTAGAGCCAGATATGACCTGAATCTGGTATTTTGCTGAGTCTAAACACTCATCGAGCAACCGATAGCAAAGATCTCCTTTGGGGCCGGTTAACCTACCAATAATACTGACCACAGGTTTGCTATTTTGAGGAGCGTTTTGCCAAGCGAATTCTTGCGTTTCAATGCCGTTTCGGCTTACGACGAGCGAGCTTTGTGGAACATTCAATTCAGTCATGAGTTGTTGTTCAATGGCCTCACAAACCGGTAGTGCTTTGTCACCCATGGCGTGAAATTTTTTACGAGATGCGTGTACAGGCTGACGACCATGTACTGTGGTGACCATAGGCGTATTTGTTAATTTGCAAGCAATGTGACAACTCCAGCTGGAGGCGCGAGAGTGAGCATGCACTAGCTGGATATGGTGTTTCTTAATCAGATAAATAAGAAAACCCACATGCCAAAAGCGGCGAGGAATACTGCGTTTATTAAAACGGAGTTTATAAAATAGCCCTTGGTGAGGTTTTGTTAGCGTATCGGAAACATAAAATACCTTATGCCCACGCTTTGTCAGTTCATCGCCAACAGTAGTGGCGTACACCTCTGCCCCAGTGACCTCAAGTTGAGATAAGGCCATTAATATGTTCATCAATACTCCACGAGTTAGCAGCCAATGCTTTTCATATATCTAAGAAACATGCTCAATTTTTCATTCCTCCCCTTCCAATCGTTACTCCATATTACTCTTCCAGTAAGAAGAGAGCAGCCTTTTAGGGAGATATGTTTACTAGTTCCTCCCCCTTTTAGGGGGAGGTTAGGAGGTAGTGATTACAGCCATCACTACTTATTAATCAACGCCATATACTCAGCCACACCTTCAGCCACCGTCTTAAATTGATGCTGGCAACCAGCGGCGCGCAATTTCGTTAAATCGGCCTCGGTGAACTCTTGGTAAGCACCTTTTAAGTGATCTGGGAATGGAATGGTTTCAACTTCACCTTTACCATGGTGCTTGATAACGGCTTTGGCCACTTCTTGGAAAGATTCAGCATTGCCGGTACCCAAGTTATAAATACCAGATACACCGCTGTTCATAAACCATAAATTCACAGCCGCAACGTCACCCACATAAACGAAATCACGCTGGAAGGTTTCACTACCTGCAAACAGTTTCGGGTTTTCACCCGCATTCATTTGATTATTTAAATGAAAAGCAACAGAAGCCATTGAGCCTTTGTGCTGTTCACGCGGGCCATAGACATTGAAATAACGAAAACCGGTAATTTGGGAAAGAGTTTCACCGTGTGTTTGTGCTTCTTGCCAAATGCGGCGCACATAGTTATCAAATTGCTGCTTGGAAAAGCCGTATACATTCAGCGCACCTTCATACTCTTTTTCTTCAATGAAGGTATCAGTATCGCCATAGGTTGCGGCTGATGAAGCATACAAAAATGGAATGTCGCGCTCTAAACAGTAGTGCAGTAGCTCTTTAGAATACTCATAGTTATTAAGCATCACATACTTGCCATCCCATTCGGTGGTGGCAGAGCAAGCACCTTCATGAAATACGGCTTCGATAGGACCAAAATCCTCACCAGACATGATCTGCACCAAGAAATCGTCTCGGTCCATGTAATCGGCAATGTCCAGATCAACTAGGTTTTTGAATTTACGCCCATTTTTTAAGTTATCGACAACAAGAATATCACTAATGCCTTGTTCATTTAGCGCTTTGATAATGTTGCTACCAATCATGCCAGCGCCACCCGTTACGATGATCATACAAAATTCCTATGGTTATAATACGAACAATTATGCGCATTATAGCGGCTTAGCTAGTGGCTGTAATCACAAAATCTAATCTAGGCTAGCGACAGTCTCGCGCTATGTATTGTTTTGATGTAGTATTTCTGCCCAATAGTACTTCCTGATTTTGTAAAGGAAGAGTTCACTTAAGGTAGAACCGCTTGTAGGAGTTAGACCTAAGGGCGGTAGCGTGCCCAAGGAAAAATCATGAACATACGCATCTTTAAACGGTTTGTAGCATAGTGAGCTCACAGTTTTCTTGTGTCGATGGATAACGGCATCACACAACAAACAACAAACAATTAATTAATCAATGATCAATTTGACGATCATTTTTAGCGTTTTCTAATTACCTCCATAGACAAATTGGAGGTCTAATGATGAGTAACCAGCAACCATTTATGTATTTCGATATCACTCCAGATTACCACCAAAAAGGTAAAGTCGAGCACAAGTTAACTGACATCATTTTGTTAACAATTTGTGCTGTACTTTCTGGCCGAGATGACTGGAAAGCGATTAGCCTATACGTAGAAGTTCGGTTGGATTTCTTGAAGCGATTTGGTGATCTTAGTTATGGTGTTTCCTCTACTTCTATGATAGCTAGGGCGATGGGCATGACGGTGGTACTTATGCGGATTCCGCGCATAAGGGAGTGCCATTAGATGACAGCAATATCGAAAAATATTTTGGGTATCAAAAGACTTCACAACGAAGAAGAAATGGAGGCCTTAATTATAAGGCTTTATTTCATATTACTCTCGTTTACTACGGTGATGAGTGTCTTTGATCAAATTCCTATGTATTCTGGTGCTTTTACATCACTCGCTAGTGCAGGAATATTTCCTATTTTTAAATTTATAAAAGATATACTTGTCATCGCGCTTTTTTTTACATTATTACCACTGTTTTTGTACAGATCAAAAACACCACTTTTGATTACAACTTTAATGTTTGGTTTGTTTGTTTTGATTAGTGCAGTATATACATACATTGATACAAAGGAAATTTATTTTCTTGCTGGATTTCGATGGATACTACCTGTCTTTATAATAATATGGCTAACGGTTATTGACCTAAAAAAACTCGAAAAGACATCTGTCTATCTTATTTCATACATTTTTATTATTAACATAGTCACTCAAATTTACCAGTTATCCTTTATGCCTCATTGGTTTGGAACTACTGATTTTGGTATGTCTTCCCGTGTTATCGGTATATTCATGGCACCGAATACAAGTGCATTCTTCACATGTGCAGCAATTGCTTTTCTTGCTTATAAAAAAGAATATTTTAATAGAAAAGCAACAATGTTATTATTTTTAGTTGGAGCATTTTCTATATTTTTGACCAGATCTGGTACTGGTTTGATTACATTAGTTGCTTTATTGACGATATTCATCGTGCCTATCCGGTACATAATGTTTTCTGCATTATCATTGATAATCATATTACCTACTATTCTACTTAACTTAGATAGTCTGTTAAATCGTGAAAACTATGTGGCTTTATCTGGTGTTGGACGATTTAATCTGATAATGGTTGCATTCCAAAATGTAGGTTTTCTGTCTGGTGAGTTTGGTTACAATACTAATACGGCTAATTTACTTTTTTCAATGTTAGATCCTAGTAAGGCTTATGAAGCTGCTGATTCAGTTATTGCATCAGTTCAAGGAAATCTTGGATATTTAGGTTCTCTAATGTATCTTGGTGTTGTGATTTACTTTACTTATAAGGCACTAATCGATAAGAATAGTTCGAGACTTTCAATTATTGCTGTATACGTAATATTTGGAATGACAACGATAACATTTGAGGCATTCCCAATGATATATTTTTTACCAGTAATTTATGGAAACTCAAGGGTAATTAATTCATGAGGATTATATTTTTAAATTTGAGAGAAAACTTCTTAATACTACTGGTTGCTACGATAATTTCTGGATACTTAGGATATAAATTCATGCCAGAAAAACAAGATACTACAGTTTATGAGGGTTACTTATTCATTACGCCAACTTATGATGGATATGGTAATTTTAGAAACCCAAAACCGCCATTAGATCAGCTTACTAAAAATCTCACCGAAGATATAGTTTTTGCTAAGGGTTTAGTTGAGTTAATAAAAGATGAACGTCCAGAATTATTAATGATTGAGGATTCAGTTACTCTTTATCATAAAATCAAAGAGATGATTGACATAAAGCGGGTCGGAACAGGTATTTATATGGTAAAAGTAGTCGGTGACTTAAATTTATATAGGGATTCGATGGATCTTTTCAAAGAAAATATTGAAAGAATATATCGTAAAACAACGTTAGAATATGTTGATGGATTCAGAGATCCTAAAAGTACTTGTTATTACTTCGATAGACTTTGTTCCAACCTTCTTGAACCCTACCTAGAGTTAATATCGATTGTTGAAAATCGTGGATTATACCAAGAATCTAAGTATATGACTGTCTATTATGCAAATAATAATAAAGTCAGATACGGACTATTTTCTTTATTTATGCTAAGTGGATTTTCTATAGTCTATATATCGACATTATATCGTCGTCTTTTTGGTGATTTGGATGAATCGAGAGTTACTAGCTAATATACTTGGAAAATGTTTGTCAGCATTGATGATGTTGGTCTCACTTCCTTTTCTAATTGATGCTATTGGACCAAAGGGGTATGCGCTTGTAGGACTTTTTACAGCAATGCAATCTGTTCTCATGCTTCTTGATGGGGGGATAAGTGCAGCTTATACAAAAAATATCTCAAACTCTTACTCGCGCGGAGATATCTTACTGACAGGTTCGTTTGTAAGGCAGTGTTTCATCACTTTTTTGAAGGTATCCTTTCTGCTTTTTTTCGTTTCGCTATTCCTCTTTACTTATTTCGCTAATTCACACGGTGATAGCCTAAGTAAAATAAATATCATGATGTCGGCATCTCTGTCATTGATATTTTTACAAATATATTATCAGGCTACTTTGTGTGGAACAGGGCATCAAGTAAAATTCAATAAACTATATATTGCGTTCAGTATAATGCGATACCCATTAGCAACTTTTGTTGTTCTATATTTTAGTCTTAATGTTTTCGCATACTTCTTAATATTTCTTATCGCTAATGTTATTTACACTATCGCATTGCAATTAGTGGTAAAAAATAAATTTTGTCATTATCAATCTCAATATAATGATATTTTTGAAATCAACGAGCATGATAATTTAGAAAACAAGAGCTTTAAAAATAAGATGTTGTTTCTCGTCATAATGTCTTCTCTGTGTTTCCAAAGTGATAAGTTAATTCTGGCAAAATTTGTATCGAGTGAAACTCTTGGTTATTACTCTTTAGCGTTCACTATCGCAAGTTTTCCTATGATCTTCACTTCTGCATTTTATTATTACCTTTTCCCTAAATTGGTGGAGCTCAAATCCTCCAACCAAATGCATCGTTATCAAGCAGAAATAACTAAGAATTCATTGATCATGATGATCGGCGTTACATCGGTTTGCATTTACGCTGCAGCATATTCAAAATATGTTCTCTTACTATTTTTTGGCAATGAGGTTTTAGCAACAGAGGTATCGGGAGTATTAAGGTACTTAATTTTAGGCAGTCTGATTCAAGGTGTTTTAATGATCCCTTATTGTGCACAAATTGCATTTGGTAGAATTTCATATCTGGTGAAGGTCAATGTTTTTTTGGGTATAATTATGATTATTGCTCAGACTTATTCAGCGTCATATTTAACGCCGATAGACGTGGCGAAATGTTGGTTTGCTTATAATGTTATTATATTATTACTTATATTTATTAATCTTGAAAATGTTACAGCAATAGAGAATAAATTTAAATGGATAGCATTTAGTATGCTTATACCTATATTTATATGTATGTTAACTCTTCTGCTTGCTAATTTTTTACTGAAATCATTATCGAATATTAATGAACTTTTGATTATTATCCCAATCGGAATGATGTCATTACTATTAATAACCACTTATGCTTTTTATATGATGAGACATATAGATGAAAAATGAGTATTTGTTATCGATTGTTATTGCAACTCATAACCGACAGAAATATGCAGTTCATTCGATAGAGTCAATTCTAGCGTACACTCACGAAAATGTTGAAGTTGTCGTGAGTGATACCAGTGAATCTGACTCGTTAAAATCGTTGTTAGAAAAATATAGCCATATATCTCGGCTGAAATATACGCATCACACCCAACGTCTATCGATGACAGAAAACTACAATTTCGCTGTAGAATCCTCAATGGGTGAGTATGTATGTTTGATTGGGGATGATGACAGTGTTTGTCCTGAAATAGAGCGAGTGATTGAATTAATGAAAGAACGCGAGGTTAGCGTTCTCTCTCCGCGAATCATTGCGACTTACTCTTGGCCAGACTTTATTACTAAAGTCTGGGGCGACAAACATGCAGGAAAATTGTATATCGATAAATTTAGTGGTGATTGGAAGAGATGCGACAGTAAGAAAAAACTCCAGCAAGCACTGAGGAATGCCTGTCAAGGTACTGATGAACTACCGAAGCTATATCACGGAATAGTACAGAAAACATTGTTGGAAAAAATTAAAGAAAAGAACGGTAACTACTTTTTAGGAATCAGTCCTGACATATCTATTGCTATTTCATTAGCTGCGCAAACGGACGAATATTATACTCTCGATTATCCAGTAACTATTCCTGGCGCTTCTGGAGGTAGTAATACAGGACGAAGTGCGCTGAACAAGCACAAAGGCTCTCTCGATGACGACGAACATATCAAGCCATTTAAGGATATTAAATGGGACGAGCGTATACCTCGTTTCTTCTCTGTTGAGACGACTTGGTCTCAGGCAGCAATTGAGACTCTTCATATATACAATCTCGCAGACAAATTTAACTTTGCGAGATTGATTTCTCTGTGTCAGACAAATCATGCTGAATACGGTAACAAAATTGCCATCGCGAAAAGAAATTGTGAAGAATTAGGCGTTTCAATCAGCTTATCGTCTCTCATAATGGAAAAAGTGAAGTTAAAACTTAACCGATTGAAAAACATCCTGATTAGGCTCAAAAATCCTACGCCGAGCGGTGGTAAGTCCGTGATCGCAAACTGCGAAAATATCAATGAAGCAGTAGATAAATACGTTGAGTTTATGAATGCCAAGTAACGCTTCAACGCAAGAGTTATTTATCAGTAGCAGTGTTAATCAATTTAATTGTTAAAACGATCGTTGAAAAATAATTGAGCCTTTTCATTTTTATAAGGAATATGGAAGGAGTGAGAGTCTTAGATGAAACGGAGAACCTCTTGAAAAACGAGAATATATGTCTTTTTTGTTCGAGTGAGACGAAAAAAATTTTGCCAGGAAGGCCAGACTATGAATGTGCTCTATCTATTAAGTTTGATTATGTTCAGTGCTTAAACCCAAACTGCGGCCACGTTTCTGCCAAAGTGCCTGAAAAATTTGATTTATCGACACTTTACGGTGAGTATTCAACGCATAGAGAAACAACACCACAGAATTTGTCAATATTGACGCATTTGATCCCCAAAGAAATGTGCCATTTCGATTCCGATTGGGAAACGCTGTTTACTGGCCAAGATTTGGCATCCACGTCAGTGCTCGATTTTGGTTGTGGTAACGGTAATTTTCTTCGCAAACTGAAAGCTTTTGGCATTGGGAATGTCTACGGATATGACTTTGACAGCAAAGCGATGGAAGTTGCTAAAAATGCAGGATGTGAAGTACTTCCATCACTTGCTACAGACGCTAAATTTGACGTGATTTTTCTCAATCATGTTATTGAGCATGTCTCAGAACCACTCAAAGAACTGGAACGTCTCAAGTTACTGCTCAATGAAGAAGGTATTATTTATGCGAGTACACCCAACACCGGCTCTTTGACCCGTAAAGTATTTAAGGATAACTGGCGTGGTTGGGAAACACCAAGACACGTTAATGTTTTTTGCGTTCACAGCGCCTGCAAGCTGATAGAGCTTTCATCATTCTCTTCTTCAAAGAGTCAAGTGATGACGAAAAACAGTATGTTTCTTGGCATCTATAACGAGTCATTTGTTGGGCAGTTTTGGGCTACTGGACTAGGAAAAGTGGTTAGATGGTCAATGTTGGTTCCGTTTTCTTGGGGGGCATACCTGATAGCCATGTTCAGCAAAAAGTGTGGTGAAGAAGTGGTGATGGTTTTTCGCCAAGAATAAATTTAATGTGATGAAAAAAAAAGCAATAGCGATTTCGGCCACTAGCCTGATTGGTGGTGGCGGGCTGACAATACTAAATCAACTTATTGAATGCAGCGATAGCCAACATGACTATTATCTGTTCATTAATGATGAGATCAAAAATGTCCGCGACAAAGAAAATTTTCATGTTACTCGCGTAAAGCGTCAATCTTCTTTTCAGAGAATTATTTGGGATTGGAAGGGGCTGCGTGCAACGCTAAAGGCAAAGAATATCGATCCTGATGCTGTGGTTTCACTACAGAATACCTCGGTATATTTTCCTAATAAGCCTAAGATAGTATATCTCCATCAAGGGGTTCCATTGAGTGACATGAAGTGGTCGTTTTTCTCCAAAAGAGAAAGAGGTCTGGCATTCTATAAGTACGTCTATCCATTTTTCATCTTGCTGTACAACGACAAGCACACGCGTTTTGTCGTTCAGACAAACTGGATGAAAGAGGCGTTAGTCAATAAGTTTTCTCTTCGTAATGAAGCTACATACGTACTAAAGCCAGATGTGAATTTGTCGGTGAAAAACGGCCATGAGCCAAAAGACGAGAGAATTAAGCATCGAGTGTCGCTGTTCTACCCTGCAACGCCTGAGCCGTTTAAAGACCATGAGGTTGTGTTAAGGGCACTCCACGAACTGATGCAGCATCATGACATTTCGCAGATTGGCTTCTATTTAACCATGGCCAGAGGAGAATCACTCTATCTAGACAGCTTGATAGACGCCTTAGGTCTGGCGAGCAATGTGGTGTATCTGGGTAAATTGAGCTTTTTAGATGTACAAAAATTTTACATACAAGCATCTGCAATGGTATATCCGAGTAAAATTGAAAGCTTTGGCTTACCCCTGCTTGAAGCTGCGAGCAACGGGCAACCAATTATAAGTGCTGACACCAGCTTTTCGCGTGAAATACTAGAACGTTACGAAGGGGTAATATTTGTCTCCGACTCTGAGTTACTTTGGTCTCAGGCGATTCAAAGGTTGTTAGAGTCCGATCTGACAACCTTTAAAAAATTCGAACCCAATTTTGATTCCGGCTGGAATGACTTTTTTAAATTATTAAATAATATGTGTGAGGTATAGCGTGTTTAAAGATAAAACGTTACTAATTACAGGCGGAACTGGTTCGTTCGGAAACGCTGTTCTAAATAGATTCCTCGATAGCGATATTAAAGAAATCCGCATTCTAAGTCGCGATGAAAAGAAACAGGATGACATGCGTAAAAAATTTAATAATAATAAACTTAAGTTTTATATCGCTGATGTTCGTGACTACAATAGCTTGTTGAGTGCAACTCGTGGCGTTGATTATATCTACCATGCTGCCGCGTTAAAGCAAGTGCCGTCTTGTGAGTTTTACCCAATGGAAGCGGTAAAAACCAACGTTGTTGGTACTGAGAATCTTCTTGAAGCTGCGATCACAAACAATGTGAAGAGGGTTGTGTGTCTGAGCACAGATAAAGCTGTTTATCCGATTAATGCAATGGGTATATCAAAAGCTATGATGGAAAAGGTCATCGTTGCAAAGAGCCGCTCGTTGGAACATACCAACACGACTATTTGTTGTACGCGCTACGGAAACGTAATGGCGTCACGCGGTTCGGTGATCCCGCTATTTATGCGTCAGGTAGTGAATAAGCAACCTATTACTGTAACTGATCCAAATATGACCCGCTTCATGATGACGCTGGATGATGCAGTAGACCTCGTGATTCACGCGTTCCAGAACGGTGAAAACGGTGACATCTTTGTTCAGAAAGCACCCGCAGCAACAATTGACGTTTTGGTAAAAGCAATCCTAGAAATTATGGGTAAAGAAGATCATACCGTGAACGTGATTGGAACACGTCATGGTGAGAAACTGTATGAGGCACTTTGTAGCCGTGAAGAAATGTTTGTTGCTGAAGAGCAAGGTCGTTACTTTCGTGTTCCTTCTGACAACCGCGACTTGAATTACTCCAAGTACTTCGAGAATGGAGAAAAGGATTTGTCAGCAATCGAAGACTACAACTCTCACAATACCCAACTTCTGAATGTTGAAGAAATGAAAGAGCTACTGCGTAAACTGGATTTTATTCGTGAAATTGAAAGTGGCAATATTTTTGTGCCAGAGGGTGTATAAATGAAAGTACTCGTCATTGGTGCTTCGGGTATGCTGGGTTACAGCTTGTTCTCAAACCTTAGTGAAAATAAAAACTTGAATGTTTTTGGTACTGTTCGTGCAAATCAGTTAAGCGAACACTTCCAAGGTTATGAAACCAGTATCTTCACGGACATTGATGTTGATGATTTCAGCACAATCGAAAGCGTTATCAAGGGGCTGAAACCTCAGTTTGTTCTCAACTGTGTGGGTTTGATCAAGCAGCATGATGTCGCCAAAAACCATGTTGCGGCGATTTCTATTAACTCTCTATTACCCCATAAACTGGCAGCTCTATGTGATATGGTTTCTGCCAAACTTATCCATTTCTCAACCGACTGTGTTTTCACTGGTAAACAAGGTATGTATACCGAAGAAATTGCACCGGACTCGGTTGACCTATATGGGTTATCAAAGAAACTGGGTGAGGTGGAATACGGTAATCACTTGACATTGCGCACTTCAATTATTGGTCACGAACTGAATTCGAACTTGAGTTTGATTGACTGGTTTTTGTCTCAAGAAGGGCAAGTTAAAGGTTTCACGAAAGCTATTTTCTCGGGTTTGCCTACGTGTTATATCGCCAAATTGTTGTCCGAAAAAATCTTCGATAGTGATATCAATGGTCTATATCATTTGTCAGTTGATCCAATTGACAAATGCGCGCTACTAAAGTTGGTATCCAACGCCTATAAGAAATATATTGTGATCAACGCAGACGATACACTTAATATTGATCGTTCGTTGGATTCTACAAAGTTAAGGACTGAAATTGACTTTACACCTCCTTCCTGGGAAGAGCTTGTCGATTACATGCATGCAGACTTTGTCAAATGGTATAAAAAATGAAAAAGCTAAAAGTTGTTACATTTGTAGGTACCAGACCTGAAATTATTCGCTTGTCTCGCGTGATTGCGAAGCTGGATACGTACTTCGAGCATATCTTTGTTCATACAGGTCAGAATTATGACTATGAACTGAATCAGATTTTTTTTGATGATTTAGAAATTCGCGCACCAAATATGTTCTTAGAATGTGCCGGTGGCTCGGCAGCAGAAACTATATCTCAAGTGATCTGTAAGTCAGATGAATTGCTAACAGAAGTGAAACCCGATGCTGTGCTGATCTTAGGTGACACAAATAGCGCACTGTCAGCTATTTCCGCGAAGCGACACAAAATCCCGTTATTCCATATGGAAGCTGGTAACCGATGCTTTGATCAACGCGTACCTGAAGAGATCAACCGTAAAATTGTTGACCATATTTCTGATGTCAATATGCCGTATAGTGATATTGCGCGTGAATACTTGTTGGCAGAAGGGATTTCACCTGACTTTATCGTTAAGACGGGCAGTCCGATGGATGAGGTACTGGCGTTCTATAAAAACAAAATTGAGCAATCAACCATTACTGGGCAGCTGAACGTTTTGCCAAATAAATACTTTGTGGTGAGTGTGCACCGCGAAGAGAACGTAGATTCGGTTAATATCCATAAATTTGTTGAAGCCCTAAATGTGATCGGTGAGAAGTACGAACTACCAATTATTGTGTCTACGCACCCACGTACGCGCAAGAAAATTGATGCGCTGAATCTTGAGTTTCACAAAAACGTGCAACTTCTAAAGCCACTTGGTTTTTCTGACTATGTTAGGCTACAAAAGGACGCATTTATCGTTCTCAGTGATAGTGGAACCATCACAGAAGAAGCATCAATTTTGAATCTTGCGGCGGTCAACATTCGAGACGCTCAAGAAAGACCAGAAGGTTTTGAAGAAGGTGCAGTCATGTTCACGGGTATGAACGTCGATCGTATTATTCAAGCGATTAGCATCTTAGAAGACCAGAAAGCATCAGGTTCGAATCGATTAATCAATGTCGTCAAAGATTATGTTGCCCCTAACGTATCAGACAAAGTGGTTCGAACGATTTTGAGTTATACAGACTACATAAACCGTGTTGTCTGGAGGCGCTACTAGTGCGAATTGCTCTGTTCCCCGATGAATATTTGCCTGAAGGAACACGTGTTCACGCGAAAATGTTCAACGAGTTGGCGGTCGAATTGCAGTCCCAAGGACATGACGTTGTTGTTATTACTCCGGGAAAGTCTAATCAAGAGCGCGTTCTGGTTATTGACTATGTAAACAATGTTGAAGTGTGGCGTTTTCGAAGCGGTACACTTCGAGGTGTTGGCATGGTAAAGAGGGCGATTAATGAGTCGCTCTTATCTTTTCGGGCTTGGGTGGCCATCCGCAAAAAAGTTCAAGAAAACCCGTTCGAGCTCTGTATTAATTATTCTCCGACCATCTTTTTTGGGCCGTTAATGCACTGGATGAGGAAGAAGCACAATTCGCGAATCTATCTGATACTTAGAGATATGTTTCCTCAGTGGGCAATTGATGAGGGAATCATTCGAAAAGGGTCAATCGTCGCACGATATTTCCAGTGTTTTGAACGCTTAAATTATAAAGCGTCTCATAAGATTGGCTTGATGTCCGACGCTAATATAACTTACTTCAGTTCATTACATCCACAGTTTAAGAATCTCGAAGTGCTTCGAAATTGGTCAAATATGGAGTGCCATGGCATGTCATGTTCTCTGATTGATATTAGAAAACAAACCGAGACAGAGGATAAAGTCCTTTTCTTCTACGGTGGCAATATCGGCCATGCGCAAGATATGGCAAACCTGCTTCGTTTGGTTAGGAGTATGAAAGACGTTCCTTCTGCTCATTTTCTCTTTGTTGGGCAGGGTGATGAATTCGATCTGGTTCTTGAAAAGAAAGAAGAGTGGATGCTTGACAATTTGTCCGTTATGGGGGCTGTCAGTCAGGAAGTTTACGCCGATATTCTCACGCAGGTAGATGTAGGTCTGTTCTCATTAGCAAGAAGTCATAAAGCACATAATTTCCCAGGCAAACTGCTCGGATATAAAGCAAATAGACTCCCGATTTTAGGTAGTCTTAATCCCGACAATGACTTATCAATATACATCAACGACAATCAGTGTGGGTTTGCGTATATCAATGGGGAGGATGAATTACTCACAGAGGCAGCTAGAAAATTAACGGAAGATGCCAATCTGAGAGAGCAATTAGGTGAAAACGGACGTAAAACGCTTGAACAATACTTCTCCGTACGTTCTGCTATCAAAATTGTTGTTGATGAATAAGTGAGTGACAGTCTTTTCTGATAGATAAAAAATGAAATCATTAATCATCTACTTCTTTCTTCAAGGAGTGGTTTACTTGCTTGAGATGGGCATGTTTTTGCTGCTGACCATGGGCGTAAAGTTGGATGTTGTTCTCGCCAATGTTTCATCGAAGATCTTTGCCGCAGCAATGTCTTTTCTAGGGCATCGCTATGTAACCTTTAAAGACGCCGACCAAAACCACATATTGGCTCAAGTAATGAAATATATACTTGCTGTAATTACTAACTCAATGTTAGGCACAACACTGTTACTTGTGTTTGAATATTATTTTAGTACACATATATCTATACTCAAGTTCTGTTCTGATGTATTGATTATGATACTTAGCTTCTATGTGACAAAAAAGATTATATTTAAGGTATAACTGATTGAAAGTACTAATTACTGGTTCAACGGGGTACATCGGCAAATCGCTAATCAATGCGCTGACGAAAGATGGTGTAGACGTCATTGCCTGCTCTAGGAGCGGTGAACAAAGCTGCCAGAGGAGAGTAACTTCGTTGAAGTATAGTCTTGCAGACTATCAGAATTTCTATCTTCCAAAAGATGTAAATGCCGTCGTGCACCTTGCCGCAATCACCAAACTTGATAAAGAAGCAGATTTGTCAATAGAAACAGAAATATCTGCGGCAAAAAAACTCTACGAAGACACTATTTCGATGGGAGCTAAGTTTATCTTTTTCAGCAGCTTGTCAGCACAGAAATCCGTTCAAACCAAATATGCGAGAGTAAAGTTGGAGATTGAAAATTATCTTTCCTCTCTACCTAATGCTTATGTGTTGCGATTAGGCTTAGTGTATGGTGGTGAGCCGCAAGGTTTCTATCAAATGTTGCTTGGTTTGAGTGAAAAACTTCCACTGATACCCATATTTAAGCCGATACCGAAAATTCAAACGTCTTACATTGGGCAAGTTTGCACGAGTGTTAAAACGATTCTCGATGACAACCCAACAAAGCAGAAGCTAAATATAATAACCAATACGATGGCGTTTGACGATTTTCTTAGTCAAGCAGCCTTTTTTAAGCTAAATAAAAGTGTAGTATTTTTTTATATACCCAAACCGATAAGTTACCTTTTAAATGAAGTGATGAAATACTCCTCTTTGAAGCCATTTGGTTTGGATCGTTATCTAGCGCTGAGTTTTGGATATCAATTATTTGAATCAGATCTTTGCCAAGATGAACCTATACCAAGTATTTGTAGAAGCTGCAATGTCAATAGATACTTACTCATTCGAGAAGCCAAAGCGGTATTAAGTTATGTATACGGTCGCCCGCCATCGGCTAGCCTGATAAAACGTTATGTTCACGTCATTGAGACATTGTATGATGGTGTGCCTCTTTATTTGAAAGAGCGACTTATTTTTTCGCCAAGCCTCATTAAATATTACGATAACACCTTGTCACGACACCCAGAACTGTTTGACAGAATAGTGACTGCATCGATATTGATTGAGACGACTCCTGAAGGATTTAATGAGTTTGTAAACTGTCGAAATAGAACTGTTAGCAGTTCAATGAGAGATATTGTAATAACTCTTTTCAAAGAGGTGGTTGCCATAGTTACTGCGCCAATTTTTAAACTCTTATATGGTTTTCACCCGACGAGAGATAAAAAATATGATATATGATGTAATCATTATCGGAAGTGGTCCAGCAGGGACTTCAACTGCCTTTCCATTAATAGCAAGTGGAAAGAAAGTATTGATGCTGGATTGGGGGAATGATACTGCATTGAGCAGCCCAGCGGTACCTCACTATATAAGTCGTCTAAATGATAAGATGCAGTGGGAATGGATGCTGGGAAAAACCTATTTCTCCTTAAAAAATGCTGGTGCGGTATCACCTAAGTTTCGTGTACCAACACTATCACATGTGTTTAAAGATTTTAGTGAACAACTGAATACTCAGACAGAGAATTTTTTTGTTGCAGGCTCTATGGCGCTCGGTGGGCTGTCGACGGCGTGGGGGGCTGGTGTTGCTGCATTGGATTCAAGAAATCTGATCTATCACTTTGGGCACCACTATAGAGAAATGTATACATCTTACGCGACTGTTGCACATCGTATGGGTATCAGTGGGCGTTGTTCAGATGATATGAAGTATTATTTTGGTCTGGATAGCTGGTCTTCAGATCCCATCGAGATAGATCCTCTGGCTTCCTACATTAATAATAATTACAGAGTTAAGAATGCTGGAAGTAGTAGATTCAAACTAGGGCGCTCACGCATCGCTGTGCTCAATGAGCAAAGAGGTGATAGACAAAAGTGTGACAAGTCTGGAAACTGCCTTTGGGGGTGTGCTAAGAAAGCTATTTACTCAGCGAAATATGATCTTGATGCGTTGCTTCGCTCACCTAACTTTACCTTGATTAAAGATCGACGTGTAACGGATGTTGAGTCTCTACCAGAAGGGAGCGAAATACATGCCGTCGGAAGAGATGGGGTGTCATATTCTTACCGTACTTCAGCGGTATTTTTGGCCGCTGGGACTCTTTCAAGTACAAAAGTTCTTGTTCGATCGTTAAAAATTAAAAACAAGGAAATTGAAGTGCAAAGTTGCCCGGCAGCAGCATTTTTGCTTTTCATTCCTCGCTTTTTTGGTCGCAAAGTTGAAAGCAGTGAGTTTGGCCTGGGGCAACTTTCCTTCAATGTCAAAACGAAAAAGAAAGACAGTGCGTTTGGTTCAATATTAGGAACACAAGGCTTACCACTGTTTGAGTTTTCCCGATATGTGCCAATGGGACAGGCTAACGCACTTAAACTATTGAGCCGGTTAATGAACGCATGTGTCATAGGTAATGTGTTCCTACCAGGGTATTTTTCTAAATCAAAAATTATTGTTGATGAAAAAGGTAACATGAAAATTGAAGGGAAATATGATGAACGATACCAAGCTGCGGGTAAGGAAGTTAAAGGACTTTTAAGGAGTAATTTTTTAAAACTTGGTGCGATATTGTTTCCTTTCAGTTTTAAATTTACACAACCTGGCGCATGTATTCATTACGCATCGACATTTCCGATGAAAGAAAAACCCGTGTTGGGGCAATGTAAACTGTCAGGGGAAGTTATTGGGTTAGAAAATGTGTACTTGGTCGATGGTTCTTCTTTACCTAATCTCACAGAAAAGTCGCATACTCTTACGATTATGGCAAACGCAGATAGGATTGCCAGAGAATATTTAAAAATAGTGTAGCGCTAGTCAACGAAAGTAAACCTGTTTAGTTTGCTGTACATACTAGGAAATGAAAAATGAATTCAGATAGTACTCGCCGTTTTTCTGATGGAAGGCTGTGGGTTTTAATTGCTGCTTATAATGAAGCGAGTGTTATCAGTGATGTCATCAAAGATGTACTGCTTAACGTTACAAACAATGTGTTGGTAGTGAATGACGGCTCCAGTGACAATACGGCAGAGATAGCGAAAGCTGCGGGTGCTCAAGTGATTAGTCACTGTGATAATTTGGGTCAAGGTGCGGCATTGCAAACTGGGTTTAGCTATCTGAAAGGAATCGACTTTGATTATGTCGTCACGTTTGATGCTGATGGACAACACATGTACGAAGATATCTTCGTGATGGTGGAGGCGCTTGAGAAAGAGCAAGCGGATATTGCCTTGGGTAGTCGTTTTCTTGGTCGAGTAGAAAATATCTCGAAGAAAAAGCTGCTCACACTAAAAGCGGCGATAGCGTTTACGAATGCAACCAGTGGTGTAACGCTGACTGACTCGCATAATGGTCTGAGGTTGCTTACTGCGCGCGCAGTGAACGAAATTTCTATCACTCAACGTGGTATGGCGCATGCATCTGAAATCATCGATGAAATTTGCAATAAGAATCTAAAATGGTGCGAAGTACCAGTGACGATTAAATATACTGAGTATTCGGTGTCGAAAGGGCAGAAAATTTCAAATTCCATTTCCATAGTATTAGATTTGTTGATTAATAGGTTATATAAATGATGATTAAGTTAATACTAGCGGCTTTTCTATTAATCTTTTTCATCTATGCTATTCAGCAGAGAAAGAAATTCTTTTTTGTCTCGTTATTGATTTCTGTTTTTTCATTTTTTGGTGTCTTTCTGGTTATATTTCCAGAAGTGTCTAACTCGATCGCAAATGCCTTGGGTGTTGGTCGTGGGGCTGATCTTCTACTTTATTTCTTTGTTGTGGGTGGTGCCATAGTAGTATTTAATCTGCACTTGAAAAATCGTGCATTGCTAGATAAGCATACCAAGCTCGTTAGGCATATAGCGATACTAGAAAAGAAAATTGAAGATAAATTTTCGGCTGTTGAACATGAAAAATAAACCACTCTTTATTTTGAGTAACAGCTTGTTAAATGTGCTGCTAAAGAAAGAGTCAAGTAACGTTGCAAGAATAATTAAAATTGGGCTACCTTGTTTTTTAGCGTTTTACTTCGTCGTACAGCATTTTTATCCAGGGGCGATGTCTCCAGATTCGATAAATATTCTCACTCAGGCTAGAACAGACAATATTTCTGACTCATTTCCCATTTTTAATGTGTACCTTTGGAAGTTCTTAGATCAATATGTTGTTGAAGGACCTGCTGGTATGTTGGTCTTGAACATGCTTCTTTACTATGCTGGTCTGTTTATGGCTTGCTACTCTCTGGCAAAAACCTATTCAAGGCTGAGTTCTCTAGTTTGTATGCTGTTTGGTTTTTTCCCACCAATTATTGGAATATTGGGCGCTGTTTGGTCCGACATCACACTCACCTCCTTGCTTATGTTTTTACTTGGTTTGTCAGTGATTACTGGTTTCGGAGCGGAACGTGACACATTAAGCAAACCAGTCAAATATTTTGTTGCGATCATAGGACTGGTTATCGCGTTTGCGGCCGTGTCGACTCGCCATAATGCAGCGGCAGCGGTGATCCCTATGGTTTTTCTACTATTCTCCTCGCTGATGCCAAACCTGACAAAAGGTAATGCGATCTCGCTTGTGCGTTTTGGCCGTTTATTGGCCGTATTTTTGCTTGCGGTTATGGCCACAGTGGGTTTCTTTGCAGCTTCGAAATATCTCAACAACGCATATACGGTCGAGAAGAAGAACTTCTGGAGAGTAACCGTATTGTATGATTTGACTGGTATCAGTTGTAGAACAAAAAAGGATTATCTTTCTGAAATCCTAGAATCTGGACAGGGAATGGACAATATCTGCGCATTGTACACACCAAACTCATATATTCCGCTTGTTTTTGGCGAGCAAATCCATGAACTCGATGCAAAAAGACGTTTCAAAGGAGTACCTCTCAAAATACGCGATGGCGATGATGACATAAATGAATATTTGTTAAAATACTGGATGAGTGTGATTATTGATAATCCTATTGCGTATTTTAAGCACCGAGCAGATTTCTTTCTTGCACTTACAACTAGGTCTTTTGGAGCGTTATGGGCTCCTGTTTTCGACGCAATCTATTCAAACGAGTTAGGAGTTGCTGCGAGAGATAAGGTCGACTCGACAGTGTTCGAGGAAGTAAGGTCGTTGTCTCTCAACTCCATAATTTTCTTGCCTATAGTTTATGCGCTACTAGCATTAGTAGTGTTTGGCATTAGTTTTGTTGTTATCCTGAAACAAAATAGCCTTAGCAATAGGATACTTTCAACGTTCGCCTTAGCTGTTTCCTTATCAGGATTACTCCACCTTCTTGGCGTATCCGTTTTTGCCGTATCATCTGATTTTCGGTATTCGCATTGGTTGATCGTGTCTTCGCTCATGTCTGTCGCATTACTATTGTTCTCTTTTATCGAAAACGAAAGCAATTATAAGTAACGTGTAAAGAATTGCCTGAAGATATTCAATGTCTCATCAGAGAGTGATAAAGATTGGCAAAAATGTCAGAATGGGTAGTTTGCTGGTAACCGACTATCGATCGCTATATTTATTTTAGGGGGTAGAACAGAATGCCCTTGACTTAAATATAGCATTTGAGGATCTTACTGGTAGTGTATTATGCTATATATTGTTGATGCTTTAGTTTTTTCTGTTGGCTTAATTGCCAGTTTTTTGGACGTTTAACACACAACAACGTTATGATCTCGGCTTAAGCATTGTTATTGATCCTACTGTTTCAGTTATTTGTTTAACTATAAGTGTATGATTATCAGTCTATAGTTTTATTGAGGGCTGTCCGCAACACAGGGCATCAAACTGTTCGGTTTGAAGACTTTCAAGAAAAATTCAACCTTTCAGTTAACAGACGTTAAAGGCACTTAAAACTTTTATAAGTAAAATCAGTCGCTGCGAATATGTATTGCGGTACTCGTTTTGCAACCGTTTCAAATCAGGAGGAAGATTGAAACTTTTAGTTACAGGCAGCTCAGGCTTTGTTGGCAGTGCTTTTGTTGAATTTGCTGAGAGCCGAGGTGATGTATGCATTAAGCAAAGACGTTCATTAAGTGGTGAAAGCGATAACACTATTTTCCTTGCAGATCTATCCAGTTCAACTGACTGGTCACTAGCCTTAAAAGGTGTCGAATGTGTTGTGCATTGTGCGGCGATCGTACATCAAATGAAAGGCGTATCGGAAATTGATATATATCGTCGAGCAAATACAGAAGGGACGCTTGTGTTAGCTCGTCAAGCGGCAGAAGCCGGTGTAAAACGCTTTGTGTTTGTGAGTTCAATCAAAGTTAACGGCGAGACTACTGATAGTGGGTCACCGTTTAAGTCTGATGTTTTAGCTGCGCCTTCTGATCCTTATGGTTTAAGTAAGTTTGAAGCAGAGCAACACTTACGATTGCTTTCACAGGAAACCGGGTTGGAAGTGGTTATCATTAGGCCTACTTTAGTTTATGGACCTGGAGTAAAAGCAAATTTTGCGTCATTAATGAATCTGGTCTCTAAAGGCGTTCCTCTGCCATTTGCTTGCATTACTCAAAATAAACGTAGTTTCGTATCGGTTACAAATCTTGTTGATTTAATCATCACCTGTATTGATCATCCTAAAGCGGCTAATCAGACATTTCTTGTTTCGGATGACTGTGATGTATCGACTTCTCAAATGATCCGTGAAATGGCAAGGGCGCTAGATAAGCCTAGATGGCAACTGCCAGTACCTATCTGGTGCTACAAGTTAGTCGGTAAATTATTTAATAAATCAAATGTCGTGGATAGGTTGATAGGTTCATTGCAGGTTGATATCTCTCATACTAAAGAAATCTTAGGTTGGACACCTCCCCAAACGTTAGAGGAAGGCTTTAAAAAAACGGCAGAAGCCTTTCTTCAGTCAAAAAAGAACAGTGGTAAAATATGATTCGTCTTTTAGATTTCCTAGCTGCCTTCTTTGGCTTGCTATTTTTGTGGCCAGTCTTATTGATTGTTATCATTATTGGTTTGTTTGACACCGGCTCTCCAGTTTTTGTGCAAGAACGTGTGGGGCGTAATAAAAAGCCATTCAAGTTGATTAAGTTTCGTACTATGTCGGTAGAAACCAAGTCTGTAGCAAGCCACTTAGCGAGTAATACATCGATTACAAAACTTGGCGCTTTTCTTCGTAAAACTAAAATCGATGAGTTGCCACAGTTGATCAATGTTCTAAAAGGTGAAATGAGCTTAGTGGGCCCACGTCCTAACTTGTTTAATCAAGAGGAATTGATTAAAGAACGTGATGCGTTAGGAGTATATGATGTTCTACCAGGTATCACTGGCCTTGCGCAAGTGCAGAATATCGATATGTCTACACCACGGTTATTGGCAAAAATAGACAAACAAATGATTGATTCGCTTACCATTAAAGATTACTTCAAATACATCATTATGACTGCAATGGGGAGTGGTAGCGGTGATGCTGTAAAGTAGGGCAGTTTTCAATTTATCTACAACAGACTTTTAAAATTAACGCCAGTATAATACTGGCGTTGGTTTATATAGAGAAATAATATGGCTAGGCTGAACTTTATCTGGAACTTATCGCGGGTTAATAAGCGCATTATCAGCGTCATTATTGACCTTCTTTTTATCGTCTTCTCTTTTTATGCCGCTTATTGGGTAAGAATTGGTGAAATTGCTTTGATCAAATCACCAACGGTTCCTTACCTTCTGGGTTGTGTTGCTATCATCACCATCCTTTCTTTCACACGGCTTGGGCTCTACCGTGCGGTATTGCGTTATCTTACTTTTCATGCGTTAGCGGTGGTCAGTATTGGCACGGTGATTTCAGCGGCTTCTGTAGCTGTTCTTGCATTTTATTTTAGTGCGCCTATTCCGCGTTCTTTACCCATTATTTACGGAACCTTTCTCTGCCTTTTGTGTGGGGGCTCACGGCTTATTGTTCGTGTGCTCGTTGCTCAACTTAATGGTCAAGGAAACAAGCCAGTGCTGATTTATGGGGCGGGCTCAGCGGGAAGGCAGCTTGCACTAGCGCTCAGAAATTCGGAAACTCATAAAGTAGTAGGGTTTATTGATGAAGATAAAACCCTTGAAAACACCGTGATTATGGGGTTGTGTGTACATAATGTTGGTCATGCAGATAGGCTAGTTGCTAAACATAATGTAAAGCAGATACTACTTGCAGTACCAAGTGCTTCACGTGCTCGAAGAAAGAAAATACTGGAGTCCCTGGTTCACCTTTCAGCGGAAGTACTTACCGTACCAGATATGAAAGATATTGTTGAAGGTAAGGCGAGTATTGATGAGCTAAAAGACGTTGCGATTGAGGACTTACTTGGGCGAGATCCGGTTACACCACAGCGCTCGTTAATGGAAGCAAACATTAAAGATAAAGTCGTTATGGTCACCGGGGCTGGGGGCTCGATTGGCTCAGAGCTGTGTCGACAAATTATCCTCAGCCAGCCGAAAAAGTTGATTCTTTTTGAGCTTTCTGAATTTGCGCTATACCAAATTGATCGAGAGCTTAGTCAACTTATTGTCCGCAAAAAACTAAATATTGAAATCGTACCTCTGCTTGGTTCTGTTCAGCGTATTAATCGTTTATCAATGGTGATGAAAAGCTTTAGCATTCAAACCATTTACCATGCCGCCGCCTATAAGCATGTTCCTTTGGTTGAGTTCAATGTCGTTGAAGGGGTAAGAAACAATGTGTTTGGTACTTACTACACCGCAAAAGCTGCAGTAGAAGCTCAAGTTGAGTCTTTTGTACTTATCTCTACAGACAAAGCGGTTAGGCCGACTAATGTAATGGGTACGACTAAGCGTATGGCTGAATTAGGTTTACAAGCTTTGGCAGAGCAAGAAAATGAGAAGCCTAAAGGTACCCGTTTTTGTATGGTGCGTTTTGGTAATGTGTTGGGTTCTTCTGGTTCCGTGGTGCCACTGTTTAAAAAACAGATAGCAACAGGCGGCCCTTTAACTGTTACTGATCCTGAAATAACGCGTTATTTTATGACTATTCCAGAAGCCGCACAGTTAGTGATCCAAGCAGGAGCGATGGGCAAAGGTGGTGATGTCTTCGTTCTCGATATGGGGGAATCTGTGCGTATTTCAGATCTTGCCAAAAATCTTATTCAGCTTTCTGGGTTGGAAGTGAAAGACGAATCTAACCCATACGGTGATATTGAAATTAGTTATACAGGCCTACGCCCTGGAGAGAAGCTGTATGAAGAGCTTTTGATTGGTGACAATGTTGAGAATACGGCGCATGAGCGAATTATGACTGCGACAGAAGTAAACTTACCGTTACCTCAATATATGCATCTTTTGGAAGAACTCGACATCGCTTGCCATAACTTTGACCACGAGCGGATCCGTGAGCTGCTGCTTGAAGCACCGACAGGTTTTACCCCTAGTGATGGTATTTGTGATTTGGTGTGGAAAAAATTGGCTAAATCTGAAGAGAAGAAGACTGAAAACAGAATAAGCGATGAAGCCTAGAAAATATAGCCGAACAGATAATCTCTATCGGCTATCTATTCTGCTTATTGAGTTTACTGCTGCCGCGCTAACCTTGTTTCGTTCGTTTCTACATTTGGCCATTGATATTCTCCGTGGTGGTAAGTGTTCACTTGTGCTTTCAACCACGGTTGGATGAAATTGATCGAAACAAAAATGCTTAAGCGTTCGATATCTAATTCTTCTCCGTTCACAAGCCTCGTATCTGCTTTATTGGCAATAGCCGCTAATATACCGACCAATTCGCCTTGTGCATTGAATGCACCACCGCCACTCATGCCCGAACGTATTGGGGCATCTGTAATGCTGGCTGGGCATTGGCTGAAGTAACGGCTATTGACGAAGTTTAAGTCCAAATGGTACGTCCCTTTTCCCATCACCACATCACCACTGCCACTCACACCAAACGCCTCTATTTTTTCTCCTTGATAAACTAGCCCTAATTCTGGAAGTACAACATGTTGGTTGTCTGACTCGATCAAAGCCACATCACAAGTGGGATGGTAAGCCACCACTTTGGCATAATTCATTTTTGCCACATGAGCTGCAGTTAAGCTTAAATTTGGAGTTAAGGGCACACTCGATCCGTAACCAAAATACAGCAATGGAATACCGGTGAATTCATAATTAATCGCTGGGGGATTTTGCGCTTTCATGGTTCGCCCGTTAGAGCCTGCGCAACCCACTAAAATGAAAGCAAGTACTAACATTGAGTAACGAGATAACCGACAGAAATGAGATCCGATAACAGGCTGAAGGAACATAAGAACCTCCTATTCAAAGCCAACAATACCGAGATCTTGATGCGCATCTAGATCAAATGTGTTTACCTAATAAAGTATAGATGCAATGGATTACATTGCCATGTGTCACATAAAAAATAGTTATAGTGGGTGTTTTAATCAATAGTGGGTTAGCTGTTTCTTGTTGAAAAGTAGGGATATTCTTTAGGTAGGCATTAAAAAGAGAGCCCATAAATGAGCTCTCTTTTTATTAGTAACGATAGTCTAAGCTAGTTGCTTGAGATAGGGCGACCATACCAAGGGGAGCGTGCATCCGTCATATCGTACAAGCGATATTGTCGGTTCAGCATTTGCCCACCATCACGTTGAATCGGTAACCAAGATACGGTCACGCGCTGTGTACTCGGCCGAATGGTCATCAAGTCCATAGGAATTGAAACATAAAATCCCTTGGTAAAACTGCCTTCACCAAACTCTTCTGCAGAAAGGTTCGTTTTAGAAATAAACGCACCGGCAATCACACCACTATCAAACTGTTTAGAAAAATCGACCGACATACCGATATCGTCGGTTAAGTAACGCCCCGCACTGACCTTAAGTAACGTATTGTCGATCAATGACCAAAACTTAGGCTGCCAATAGAGCGTTGCATGGCCTGTTACTGTGCCAGTTTGTACTCGATAGTTTCGACCCGTTTGTGGATCAGAATGCACTTCTTCTTTATACAGACCGAAAGCGGTGTCAGGGTCGCGCTGTTTTACATAGTTTCCGTCAATCCCAACCGCCCAATTTTTGCCTAATGGACGATAGAGTATTTCGCCGCCGACACCAGCAAACATGGTTTCGAGATACCCTGCGTAGCTTTGACCAAACCAACTTTGGCCGAAAGTATCAAAGTAGGTTAGTTGCAGGCTATCAAGGCGAACGGCATCTTCATAATATTGTCGAGACAAGGTACGAACCCGTTTCAAATCAGTACCATCTGGCGGTACGGTGTACTTGTATTTGTCGTAGTTATCGGCAAGGTTGCCATAAAGGCTGCCAGAGAGTAGCCAATGATCTCGTGTTTGTACGCTAGCATTAGCACTAACACCAAGCGCGTATAAATAAAAGTCTTCAGAGCCACCAAAAGACTGCTGCAACACAGGCGCTAAACCAAATTGCCACGCATCATACTGCTGCGCTTTTACTTCGCCATTGATCGCGACAGGGTTACCACGCGCACTGGCATCGGTGATGTGAGCGTTAGGGTAATCACGGTCAGCAACGCGGGCAAACGCATTCGCTTTTATTCTGGTTTCAGTGAGAGGCTGATTATTGGCCGTCTCGATGATGCGATACGTCTGTGCATCAATGCCTTGATTCGCCAGCAGCAATGCGGCGCGTTCATGCGCTTCTTTGCGATCGCGATACTTATATTGTTCAGCTTCAATCGTGAGGGTGGCATCATCTTGGTACAAAGTCGCTTGTTTATAACCAGCGATTACATCAAGGTCATGAAGCAGCGTTTGCCATTCAGCATCGTCTAACTCATGTGATTTCGTTTGCGGAGCATAACTGGGTTTGGGTTCATCAACCCACACCGGTTGCATGGTCGCCAAGTTCGTACCCAAGGTAATGCCTGCGGTAAAGGTATTACCGCGTTCATAGCTAAGGCGTAAATCGGCCCAATCAGCAAGAGCGTATACCACACCAAAGTTCCACGGTGTTGAAACGGGCATTACTGCATCACCACGGGTGACGGGAAAATCACTGCGGTAATCATTGCCATCGTATTCCACTTTTAGACGCAGTGGTTGCCAAGGTGTTTGGTATTCAACCCCACCAAACAGCGACGTACAACCCGTGAACATCCGTCCAATATCAAATTGGCCGCCTTTACCACTGTAACTACCATCGCGACCGCAATCTGGTGTTGAGGATTTATCACCCGTTAAGTTCGCGTTGTTACCCAAATAACCCCAGCCAACGCCGAGTGTGACATCCAATGGACCAAAACGTTTACTGGCTGCAATGAATTCGCCATCAAACAAACCTGTACCGCCAACATCACGTAACCCTACCGACACTTCCGGCAGCCAATATCCCTCTTCTAGCAAACGCAGTTTGGCATCAATCGATTTATCAGTGTATTTCGTATCACCGCTAAAGCTGGTATCGCCGCTGTAAAGTAGCTCATGCACTTGCGTGTAACGAATCGTCGCTTCTAGCCATGGGAAGAGTTGGAGTGAACTGACGTAATGAATGTAATCATCGTTGTTTGTGACGCTTAAACTGAATTGACCTTCTGGCATCATGCGGGCACTGGGCATCTGTATTAAGCCTGTACCACCAAAATCAGTTTGAGAATGCACCAGCGTCGGGTAGCTGAATTCGTCAGCTTGGCTCGGTAACGCCAAACTAAGTGCAATGCAGCACGCCATACAAGTGACGCGAGGTGGTTGAATCGTCGAAGACGAAAGATAACTCAGTTTCATCATGGCAATTGATTTCGCAGCAGTTCAACGACAATGTCGTTCACATTGTGTAGTGAATATTGAGGATAAAGTGACGTCGTTTCGATAGGGAAAGGCACGTAAAGTGTCGCTCCGGGCGCGATATCTTGAAAGTCGTGATTCCAATAGGCGATATCATGCAGTGAGGCGTGACCATCGGGTTGAATCACCCATACTTGCGAGATATCCGCCTCAGCAAGGCCTGCCGAGCGAACATAATGACCTGCATCGGTGCGTGGTTTCCAAGCCATGTCACCAGCTTGTTTAACATTCCCCAAAACTGATACTGTGGTGGGTAACGTATTGAGTGACAGCAGCCATTGACCTTGTAATTTCGGGTTCTGACTGGTAGTGATGCGCGTGATGTCGGGATCAAGCGGAGTAAAAATACGCTGTGCAAAAGCATTCGCACGTAGCTGCTCTTTCAGCTGACGCCAGCGCTTTTTGTGAGTCGATGCGGCCAAACTTTCTTGATGGGTGATCGCAAGCAGAACCTGCTGCTTTTTTTGATACGGGCTGGTCACATCAAACAAGGCGCTGCTTAGCCAATCGATATCGGCAGGTAACTGCGCACTGGCATTCAGCGCATTGATGACTAACTCATCCACTCTTGGTACCGATGCAAAAGAGAGGGAGAGGGCAGGTTTCTCTGCGCTTCTCACTTCAACCACACTAGCTGGTGCACTATAGGCAGCCGGTGATAGTGCGCATAATACGCCCAGCAGAAAATGCTTCATTAATGTGGGTTTTATTAATGTAGGTTTTGGCACTGGTGCGCTCAGTAACGTGCGTTTTTCTAGCCAAACGTAGCGTATTAAGTTAGGCCATAGAATCATGACTTATTCGCTCCTGAGAAAGGTTTAGCAACAATCAGTTCAAAGCGCGCCATGCCGGGAGCTGGCGTTTGTTCGCTAACGACGACTTCGCCACTGCTTGGCTCAAGCCAATAGTGATTCGTGTAATGTTGGTCAATCGCTAAAATCGTCACATTTTCCACCACATGTAATAAATTTCTAGCGCCCTGTGGCAATAGCTTTTGCTCCTCACCTTGAACAACAAAGCGAGATTGAGCGTGATATTGGGTGTGATAGCCCGGCTGCCAGCTGATCTCATATTCCCAGTAGCGCGGGGTGCTGGAATCATGCAAACCAATCGCTAGAGGATCAGGCTGCTGCGATCGAATATTGGATAAATTCGCATCCAGCAAATTCACGGTTTTAGTGATTCGCCCTGCCGAGGTAACGATCATCTCATGATTTGCGGATAAATATTTTAAAGCCAGCGGGTTGGATTGAAATTGGCGAGAATCTTTTTCGGCCCAAGCTAATATCATTAATGCTTGAGGGTTATCCCCTTGCTTTACATAAATACTAGCGTAGGGCAACTCATTAATTTTATTTTGCGAGATACTTAATGATTCAGGACCAAATAGAGCAAGATTTAAGGAATCAGTAAAATATTGAGTGTTTTGTGTACAGCCTGTAATTAAAAAAGCGCAACAAATAAATAACGAGTGAATAGCAAACTTCATAATAGGGGCTTAATAATAAAAATTCGTCATTTGAATATTTAAAAAACAACCGCCAATGGCGGTTGTGAATTAAGCAGGCGCTTATTGCGCTGCGGTTACTGTAGTGGTAGTAGAAGTACCTGAATTGCTTGCTGCAACTACTACACCCGCTACAAGTGCACCACCGATAGCTACAGACGTTGCCGTTACTGTACCTACTGCTGCCGTTGTCGCTGCTGTACCGCCAGCGGCTCCGCCAGTGGTTGACGCTGCTGTTGTCTCTTCAACAGCAGCCATCGCTACGCCACCAAAAGCAAAAGATGCTAATAGTGCGATTGCTGTTTTTTTCATAGTATTCCCCATGAAGTTTAATTACATCGATGTATGCCCAATATAGATTGGGCGTCGCAACAATAAACATTATTGATGTCAATGTAAACAAGTTGCACTCTAGGCGAATCGACTATTTCAATTAAGATTAAAAAATAATCAGCTATTAACTAACTTAATAGTAAATAAAGCGAAATCAATAAGGAAAATACTTACAGGGTAGGAAAATACTTACTTCACATTCAATAGTAACCTATGTATCATTCCGCAGCCTTTGATAGTACAAAAAATTGATAAATCAAATTTTATTTTCATTACTCCTTTATTGATTATATTGTAATTTGAAAGCCTGATTAGTGGGTTCTGTGCTGCATTTTAATGAATAACCTATTTTCAATTATCATCGGCTTAAACGTATTTAACACCGTCATAGGGAGCGCCCTAGGGCGGTAGCGTGCCAGAAAGTTTTTATGTATGACTTCTAGCACATTGATATATAAACACATTACTCATGTGCCTTGGCTTCATATAAGCACCTTGGTCATGGCTGTGATTGAAATAGCAGGAACGTTCGCGTGTCAAAAAAGTATTTGCCTTTGATTATCGCCTCAGTAGTTTTAACGGGGTGCACCATTCCGGGTTCACACCTACCTACGGGTGAAAAAAATGCCGCATGGGAAGCAGAAAGCAACGAATCCTTATCTTCTCAAGTGAATGTCTACCCCCTCACTCCTGCTTTTATTAAAGAGCTGAAAAAATATAAAAATCAGCCTATTACCCAGCCCAATGCTCCATTAGAACAAGAAATTGCTCGCTACGAATATTACATCGGCCCTGGTGATGTGCTTAATATCACCATCTGGGATCATCCGGAGTTAACCATTCCTGCCGGTTCATACCGCAGTTCGGCAGAAGCGGGTAACTGGGTCCATGCGGATGGCACCATCTTTTACCCTTACATTGGTGAAGTGAGTGTGGCGGACAAAACCGTAACGGAAATCCGCCAAGTGATTTCAGAAAAGTTAGCTAAGTACATTGAATCGCCTCAGGTAGATGTCAACGTCGCTTCTTTTCGCTCGCAAAAATCCTACATTACTGGTGAAGTTAAAACGCCGGGTCAGCAAGCCATCTCAAATATTCCCTTAACATTATTAGATGCTATTAACCGTGCTGGTGGTATTACCACGGATGCAGATTGGCGCAATGTGACGCTGACTCGTAATGGTAAAGAGGAACTTCTTTCTCTTTATGCTTTGATCCAGAAAGGCGATTTAACGCAAAACCGCTTACTGCGCGATAGCGATATCGTACATGTGCCACGTAACGACGGGCAAAAAGTGTTTGTGATGGGCGAAGTCAAACAGCCACAAATGCTGAAAATTGACCGTACAGGTATGAGCCTGACCGAAGCCTTGAGCACAGTCGGCGGCATTAATGAATACGAAGCCGATGCCACGGGTATTTTTGTGATTCGCGGCGCGCAACAACAGCAAACCGTGTTAAGCCACGCAGCGCCTAACCAAGATGACCCTATCGCCAATATTTACCAGCTCAATATGCAAGATGCCACGGCGTTAGTCATGGGCACAGAGTTTGAACTGCAACCTTATGATGTGGTGTATGTCACCACCACGCCTGTTGGGCGCTGGAACCGTTTGATCAGGCAATTGTTGCCAACCATCAGCGGCTTTAATGAGCTGTCTGAAGGTGCGTTACGGGTGAAAAATTGGCCATAACTGAACAGTAAATAAGAGAAAAAACGTGTTTTCTAAAATATTAGTGGTGTGTGTCGGTAACATCTGCCGTTCACCAACAGGCGAGCGAGTATTACAAAAGCTATTGCCAAATAAAGAAGTGGCTTCGGCTGGCATTGCTAGCGCCAAAAGCCATCTTGAGGGCAAACCCGCCGATGCCATGGCCAGCCAAGTTGCTGCCGAACATAGCATTGATTTATCTGGTCATGCATCGCAGCAGCTCACGTCAGCGCTTTGCAGCCAGTATGATTTAATTCTCGTGATGGAAAAGGGGCACATTAGTGCATTAAGTGAGATCGCCCCTGAAGCACGCGGCAAAGCCATGTTATTTGGGCAATGGATAGGCCAGCAAGACATCCCCGACCCATATCGCCAAAGCAAAGAAGCATTTGACCATGCCTACCAGTTAATTGACCAAGCCGCGCAAGCTTGGGCCAAAAAGCTGTAATCACCATAAGCCAAAACAGGCCGTTAGGACTTTAAACACAATGACAGCACAACAGATTAAACAACGCGTCGACACCACTTCTGACGAAATCGATCTCGGTAAATTGTTTGGCCTTCTGCTGGATGGCAAATGGATCATTCTCGCGACGACCACTTTCTTTGCTATCTTTGGCATTGCCTTTGCCTTGCTCTCAACACCGATATACAAAGCCGATGCTTTGATTCAAATCGAACAAAAAGGCTCTGGCGGTATTTCATCATTAGTCGGCGGGGAAATGAGCGATCTCTTCTCTTCTGAATCATCCGCCACCACTGAAATTGAAATCATCAAATCACGGATGATTTTAGGCGACACCGTTCATAAATTTAACCTAACAACCTTAGTTGAGCCGGATTACTTTCCCGTTATTGGTAAAGGCATTGCGCGCCTTCGCGGGCAAATAAACCGCATTCAAGTCAGCCGCTTTGAACTGCCAAGTTATGCATGGCAAATGGGCCACCAAATAGTGGTGCAGGATGCAGAACAAAAAACCTACCAGTTAGTGCGTGAAGATGGCCGTGTAATACTCAGCGGTAAAGTAGGCGAACTGGCAAAAAGTGATGATTACCAACTGTTTGTCACCGATTTAGATGCCAACAGCGGCTTTGCATTTAACATCAGCAAACAAAGCGAGTTAGATGCGATTAAATGGTTGAAAGATAACTTATCAGTGACTGAGCGCGGTAAACAAACCGGCATTGTTGAGCTCTCTTTTACCGGCGAAAACCCTAGCCAAATTCAAGCCATTTTGGATGATATAAGCCAAAACTACTTTTTGCAGAACGTGCAGCGCAATTCAGCAGAAGCTGAAAAAAGTTTAGCTTTCTTAAAAGGCCACCTGCCAACCATTAAAACCGAATTAGATAGCGCGGAAGATGTATTAAACCGCTACCGCCAAGCCAATGATTCGATTGATTTAAGCTTAGAAGCGAAATCCACCTTAGAAGTGATGGTGAAACTAGAAGCGCAGCTTAACGAGCTCACGTTTAAAGAGAGTGAAGTGAGCCAGCGTTTCACCACTGACCACCCAGCGTACAAATCACTATTGGATAAACGCCAAATCTTGCTTGGTGAAAAAGAGCGCTTAAATCAGCAAGTACAAAAGCTGCCTAAAACTCAGCGCGAAATTTTACGCATGACGCGTGACGTACAAGTAAACCAGCAAATTTACATTCAATTGCTGAACAAAGTGCAAGAGCTGAACATCATTAAAGCCGGAACGGTCGGTAATGTGCGCATTTTAGATAGCGCAGCCACCTATGCTCAAACTGTGAAACCGAAAAAATCACTGATAGTCGTGTTAGCGACACTGATTGGCGGCATGCTCAGCGTTGGCGGAGTATTGGTGAAAGCGGCGCTGCACCGCGGCGTAGAAAACCCAGACGATATTGAACAGCTTGGCCTTTCGGTTTACGCCAGTGTACCTAAGTCGATTCTGCAGCTGGAATTTGCAGAAAAAATCAATAAAAAGCGTAAATCCCTACAAGAGATGATGCTGCTAGCTGAAAGCAACCCAGCGGACCTTTCTATTGAAGCGCTACGCGGCCTGCGCACCAGTTTGCACTTCGCGATGTTAGAAGCCAAAAACAACGTGGTGATGATTTCTGGCCCTGCTCCGGGCATTGGTAAATCGTTTGTTTCCACCAACTTTGCTGCGGTTGTAGCCAAAACTGGGCAAAAAGTGCTGCTGATTGATGCCGACATGCGCAAAGGCTACTTACAGCAACCTTTCGGCGTAACCTGGGAAAATGGCCTTTCAGACCTTCTCAGTGGCAAAATTGATTACGCGCAAGCGATCAAAACCACCCAAGTAGATAACTTAGACATTATGACGCGCGGCCAAGTGCCACCCAACCCTTCAGAACTGCTTATGCACCAACGTTTTAAAGCTTTGGTTGAATGGGCTTCACAAAATTATGACCTAGTGATTATTGATACCCCGCCAGTACTTGCGGTGACTGACCCAAGCATTGTGGGTGCCCATGCTGGTACAACGTTAATGGTGGCCCGTTTTGGCCTAAATACCGCCAAAGAGATTGATGTCGCCAGAAACCGTTTTGAACAAGCGGGTATTGAAGTGAAAGGTGTGATCTTTAATGCGGTAGAGAAGAAAGCATCTAGTTCATACGGGTATGGGTATTACAACTACAGCTATGGTGAAAATAAATAGCTGTATCGAATGGCCGCCTAATCTCTATAGTTTTTATAAAAAAGGAATAAAATTGATAAATCTCAGAGTGACACTAATGGATGCCAATGATGTATTAATTATTTCTCTAATGGATTTTTATAAATGTTACTATTCAGAAGATAACCGTCTATTTAATGAGGGATATCTGAATTGGTTTTTACTCTCTAATCCGGTTGGCCATGGCAAATGCGTTACAATAACATTGGAAAATGAAATTGTTGCGAATATGATTTTAGTGCCGATATTCGTGACCAAAAATGGCAACAAAAGGTTAGGATATTTTGCAGCAGATGTTTTGACGCATCCAAATCATAGAGATAAAAATCTTTTTGTGAAGATGATTCGGTATGCCACTGAACATATAAAATCTAAAGAATCATTTATTATTGGACATCCCAATGACGTTTCTACTCCTGGTTGGAAAAGAACCAAAATGAGTTTTTACCCAGAGTATAGGTCATTTTTATCAAAATTTGACTTTAATCTATTCGACCGAAAATGTATAGAAATCAAAAATAAAGAGATGCTGTTTTCTTTTTCTGAAAAAATAGAGAAAATATTAATCAAAAATAACCAATCTATTGTTTGGACTGACTGTGAATTTCTGTATTGGAAATTTATGTTAAATCCGGTTAAAAAATACACAATCAAGGCAATTCTAATTGATGGTTGTTTAAGAGGGGTCATTGTTTCTTACAAATTTAAGAAGGTAATCGATCGAGTTGTTCACTACCTAGTTGAAGAGGGGTATGAAGATAAGGTGTATAAATCATCAATTATACCTAGAATTTATTCATTTCCACAAACAGAAAAATTCCAAGAAATTAAAAAACACTTTATATCTAAAAATATTGGTACAGAAGTTCGTTTTTTCTTTACGGATTACGATAATGAAAATCCGATTATTGATCCTTCAGCAGTTACCTTTGCAGCCTGTGATAACTAAGTATGATCAATAAAATTTATAGAAAGTTCTTTGAGCAAGATGTCTGGCGAATTGGTATCGTTAACCTTGATTTAAGTGAAGTTATTGAAAAAAACATATCAGATAGTGACATCAAATGGCTAAATATGACGAGCAAGGATTATGAAGCCGATCCATTTATTTTTGAATGTAACAATCAAAAATTCATAGCTTATGAGATTTTCGATTACTTACATGGAAATGGAAAGATAAAATGTGTCACTTTAAAAGGAGAATCACATGACGAAATGTTTTCTGATCTAAATGAAGTAAAAGGTCATAAATCATTTCCATTTATATTCGAAGAAAACGGTAACTTGTATTGTATCCCTGAAACATCAGACCTAAACGAAATATCTCTATATAAATATAATGAAATTAAAGGAAAGTTTGTAAAGTTTAGCACTCTTATGCAAGGTGATGGTTATATAGACTCCTGTATAAAACAGATAGACGGTATGTATTACCTGTTTACTTCTACAGCAAGTGAGCCATATAAACAACGATTGTTTTATTCATCAGAGCTTTTAGATAAATATGTAGAACATCCTCACTCGCCAGTGGCTGATAGTATTGAAGACGGAAGAAATGCTGGTGGTATTATTGATTGTGCACTTGGTTTATTTCGCGTAGCACAGAATTGTATAAATGGCTATGGTTCTAAAATCCATATTCTGAAAATATCTGAAATAACACCTACTACTTATAGTGAAAATCTGGTGAATATTATTACACCAACACGGCATGACTTAACTGGCGTACATACATTTTCTAGTTGGGGTAACGTATGTGTCATTGATGCTAAAAAAACTATTATAAAGAAAAGAAATTTTTTTCGAAAAAGCATATTCAAATTTCTAAAATTATTAAATTTAGAAATTAATTATAAGTGAGCGATTCTTGGCCAGTTTAAAAAAAAATGTAATATCACTTTTTGTTCTTCAAGGTAGTAATTACGTAATACCATTATTGACTCTGCCTTACCTAACGCGAACGTTAGGTGTTGAAGGTTTTGGAATTTTTGGCTTAGTGGTAGCGGTGGCTCAGTATTTTGTTTTGTTTACAGATTTTGGTTTTAATTTAACTGCAACAAAAAAAATAGCAGAAAATCAAAATAATAAAAATTATATTTCCAAAGTGTTTTGGGATACGATTATTTCAAAATTCATATTATGCATTGTGTCACTTTGCTCACTATTATTAATGGCTTATTTTTTCCCATCAGAAAATTTTGAAAATGAACTAGTCTATACTTCATTGATGATTTTGGGCTCGGTTATTATGCCATTATGGTATTTTCAAGGAATAGAGGAATTATCGAAAGTTACTATATTTACAGTTCTGGCAAAATTTATTACTCTACCTTTGTTCTTTTTACTAGTAAGTTCAGAAGATGATGTTGGAGCTGCTATACTTATCCAATCATCAATAAATTTTACAGCAGGCATTATTGCAATTGTAATAATTTATCGCTCAAAAATGCTCGTGTGGATAAGGACTGATTTAAAGTCGATTAAAAAAACGCTCAATGAAGGCTCAAGTATATTTATTGCTACATTAACAATTAATTTATATACCGCCAGTTCATCAATTATTATTAGCGTTACTAATAATATTGATCAAGTTAGTGTTTTTACAGCTGGTGATAGAATTAAAGCAGCGATATTAGGGGTGTTCCTGATATTAGGAAATGCATTTTATCCAAGAATTAATAGTCTTCTAAAAAACTCACCAGAACAAGCATATACATTAATTAGAAAAATAATAATAATTCAAACTCCAGCCACTATAATTATTGGAATCACTCTTTATATATTTTCAGAAGAGATCGCTATTTTAATATATGGTAATGAATTTAATGCGGTTTCAGATGTCTTCCGTATTTTTGCACCTCTTTTTTTCCTAGTTTTAACTTCAACTGTTTTAGGTAATTATCTATTATTACCGCTAGGTCATAGAAAGGAATACGTAGCATTACCTGTAATTTTTTCTTTGATACATATTCCATTATGTACATTACTTTCATATTACTATGGGGCGGTTGGTGCTTCAATTTCAATATTGATGATTGAATTTTTCACTTTGTTGTGCCTGATATATATCGTTAGGAAAAATGGTATTCTACCACGATTATTAAAAACGGATCTGTATTAAATGAATAGTGATCAAAAACTCCTAAGCCTTATTATTCCTGTTTATAATGCTGAAAAATATTTAAAGGAATGCCTGCAGTCAGTTTTTAACCAATCTGATAATGGTCTTGAGGTAATCATTATTAATGACGGTTCCATAGATACTTCTAGAGATATAATAACATCATTTGGTAGTTTATATGACTTCATAATTATAGACAAACATAATGGTGGTGTCGCTAGCGCTAGAAATGTAGGTATCGAACGAGCAACCGCTGAATATATAACATTTCTAGACTCAGATGATATTTGGTGTAATGGTGTGTATGAAAAAATAAAGGAAATCATTTGTAGTTCTGAAGATCATGACTGTCTTGTATTTGATTACTATAATTTTTATTCAGAACATCAGATTGAGCCAATTAAGCAAGAAGACACCAAAAGTAGTGGTGAAAATATTAAAATTGACATTGCAACATTGTCACATTGGTATCTGTGGCGGTTCATCTTTAAATCAAAGTTTTATAGAGAAAATAAATTTATTGAAGGAAGAAGATTTGAAGATCAATTGATTCTTCCAAAATTAATAAATTCAGCCAATAAAATAAAAAAAACAAATCTTGAAATAGTTTTTTATAGAAAAAATATAGATAGTATAACTAATAATTTAAAAATATCTGATTTAGATGATAATGAATATTGCATTGATAGGTATCTAGTAGAGTTTTATAAGAAACCTTGTAAATACTGGAGTATTGTACTAGCGAATTTATATCTATCACATGTATCAAAATGTGCCAGGATCTATCATCAAAACTCGAAAATGGCTATCGATTCATATAAAAGAGTTAATAAAAGCATACTGCTGAAAATAATTATTGATTCAGGTAATAGAAATGCACTATTTTATTATTGTTCGTTAGGTTTATTGTTTAGGCGTTTAATAAAAAGAGTTAAAACGGAGTCTATTTAATGCAAGGTATTACTCTATTTACACCAACATATAACCGAGCAAATGAACTTCTTCGTTGCTATAATTCAATTGTTTCTCAAAGCTATGAAATACTTGAATGGATAATTATTGATGACGGTTCCACTGATAATACTAAAGATGTCATCGAAAAAATTATTGAAGAAAATAAGTTGGATATAGGATACTACTTCCAAGAAAACAGTGGTAAACAAGCTGCATGGAACAAAGCTGTAGATTTGGCCAAATATGATCTTTTCATAGGTGTTGATTCAGATGATGCTTTGAATAAAAATGCCTTAACAAAGATACAAGAATTATTTACTACGCTCAACAATGAAGAAAATATTGCTGGAATAAGGGCAATTTCTGTAAACTCAAACACATATCTTCCCGATAGTATATTTTTGATTGATAGGGTTACAGTTGCATCTTGGTTTGATGAGTTTTGTTCTGGTAAGTCAGGTGAGAGAATAGATCTATTTAAAACTGGAATTTTAAAGGAAAATAAGTATCCAGTAAGTAATAGTGTAAAATTTGTACCTGAAATTTGGCTTTATAGCCACCTTTCATTAAATTATAAATTCATCTATACACCAAAAGTAGTAGGTGTATTTTATACAAATAATCTAGAAAATCGTCTTAGTAAATCACCATTATCTGATCATACCATGGGACACTTTTTAGCGAGGAAAAAACTCTTAGAAAGTATGCCATTAAGAAAATGGATAAGGAATCCAATTAAATTTTTAAAAACCATTATTAGACTAAACCAAGTGGTAAGAATATTAAATTTGAATTCTGTAGAGTTCTCTAAGAAAATGATAATAATTTTTTTGTTACCTGCACTTTTATTAAATTTACTAAGTAAAAAAAATGACTAAAATATGTTTTTTCTGTGGAAATATTAGTTGGTCTGGTGGTACGGAACGTGTGAGTACTATGATTGCAAATGAGCTGGTAAAGTATGGTTATAGTGTTTCTTTTATTAGCTTATCCGGTACCTCTTCACCACACTTTACGTTGGATTCTAAAATTGAGTGCACGAGTCTATTCAAAAAAAAGCAACCTTTTAAACTCATCCTACCTAATGTTGCATTGCGTTTGCGGAAATTCCTGAAAGAAAAAAAAGTAGATATATTAATCGATGTCGACACGATTCTTTCACTTTACTCTATACCTGCTAAATTTGGTTTAGATATTGAACATATTTCATGGGAGCATTTTAACTATAAATCTGATTTTAGAATGCCTACTAGGAAGTTTGCTCGAATCTTAGCTGCGAAATGTTCCAATGCAGTTGTTACATTGACTAAAAAAGACAAAGCTTATTGGCAAAGTGCTATTAATTGTAATGCAAAAATAGTTGCTATCCCTAATCCAACCCCATTTTCTCATATGGATAATAACTTTGTTGAACGTGAGAAAATAGCGGTTTCAGTTGGTCGTTTGACTGAACAAAAAGGTTTTGATTTATTACTTAAAATTTGGAGTAATGTTGAGAAAACTGGATCTGAATGGAAACTTTACATTGTAGGAGATGGGGAAGATAAGTCTAAGTTAGAGGATTTGATATATAGGCTAAGGTTAAAAAATGCTGAAATTAAGCCTTTCACTAAAGAAGTAGGAAAATACTATTCATCTGCATCAATTTATACAATGACTTCAAGATTCGAAGGTTTTCCTATGGTTCTTCTAGAAGCTTCTTCCTATGGATTACCTATAATTTCATTTGATTGTGACACAGGTCCAGATGAGTTAATTATCAATCAAGAAACAGGTTTATTAGTACAAAATAATGATCTAGAAGAATACTCAAGTCAATTAATCCAACTTATGAATAATGAGAGCTTGCGTTTTGAAATGGAGAGAAAAACAATAAGAGAAATAAAAAAGTATGACGTAAGTACTATTAGCAGAAGCTGGATTAATCTAATTGAGAGTTTTAATAGATCATGAATAGACAGTTTTCTAACTTTCGGTATTTAAATTATTATCAAGTTATTGTATACGCACTAGTTATACCACTGGTTTTGATTTCTTACTTAGTAAGCTATGTCGATATATTAGGTGTCATGCCATATTTTTTCGTTGCTATCCTAATTTTTATTGTTGTGAGTAACTACTATTCTGGATTATACCTTAACTCCACATACTCTCTATTTATTATAGCCTTTTCATTGTTTATTGGAGGGCGTTTTTTTGCATATTTACTTAATGATAAGATAAATTTGTATGAAATGGACTTCTTTGTATATTATAACTTGGAATCTCTAGGTGCCTTAAAATTAATGACTTACCTAGTTATTGGAGTTATTTCTCTTGATCTTGGTTACAAAGTAGCTCGTCTCTCTAATAAAGTGTTACCAGATATAAAGATTAACCATCAATGGATGCGTAATTTCTCTATATTTTCGCTATGTTTAGCTCCGTTGTTCATGATTGAAACGGTCTTCCAAATCCGAGATGCTATTTCTGGAGGCTACTTATCATCCAAGCTTTGGCAAACGAAAAGTTATAGTTTTCCACTAAGCAGTTTGGCTCAAACTATATTTGGAATATGTTTTGGTTATGCAATGGCTTTTGGTTATAAGAGAAGAATCTTCGCCGCTATTTTTATTTTTGGGGTTATAGGATCCTTGCTCGTTGGAGCAAGAGGGCCAATTCTCACTGCATTACTCTTATATTTATGGATTAAGGGTAATAACGGCCAGAAAAAGGTCAATATTTTTAAGTTACTTTCACTTGGCTTAATAGTTATGGTGTCAGTATCCTATTTTATTCAAATGTATTCATTTAGGTCAAATGAAGAAGAATTTGAATTTAATATTTTTATTTTTCTTGCTGATTTTCTATACAATCAAGGCATCTCAGTGATGGTGTTCGATGTATCAATGAAATTCACAGGCTATCCAATTTTAGCCTATTTTCAGTCCTTATTGCCCGGTGCAAGTGCGCTAGCCTCTTTGATATTTCCTGTTGAATATTATATGACCGGGTTTCAGCATTATATGGCAAGAGAGCTAGATCCTGACTTATTTAACCTAGGCTTTGGATTAGATTGGACTCTGTTTAGTGATTTTTATGTTTTTGGTGGAGAGAATATATTAGGATTTGCTATAGTTGGGTTTTTATTTGGGTATCTGTTGTCTGTCTTGCAGAATAGCAGTCACCTAGAGTTTTGGACTGTACTATTATTCGCATTGTTTACTAGGATAATGTTTCTTCCAAGGTCATCACTTTCAGTAATTTTTCCATTCATATGCTATTTCTTCATTTTTGTTTGTTTATTTCCAAGATTGCGTATTTTTAAATAGAGGAAATTTTGCTTACTAGATCTGAAACGTACTTTATTAAAGGAGTAGCAATTTCAATGATGCTATTCCATCATCTTTTTTCATTTCCTGAAAGGGTGCCTAATAACTTTAATTATAATGATATTAGTATGATCTTAGTTGATTTTTCTAATTTCGGAAAAATCTGTGTTCCGATCTTTATGATTCTTTCTGGCTATGGATTTTTTATTTCTTGTAATCGGGGGATTTATTATCTTATATCTAAGATAAGTTGGTTTTTTATTTCATGTTGGTTGGTTCTATTGGTATTTATTCCCCTAGGGATAATTATTTCTGAAGGAAAATTCGCACTCACATTTTTTGAACTTATTCTTAATGCCACATTCATTTCTAGTAGCTATAACAATGAATGGTGGTTTGCTAAGTTTTATATATTTTGCCTTGTATGTTTACCAGCTATTTATTATATTTCAGACAAACCAAAGCTTCTGTTGTTATTAACTGTATTCTTATACTTTCTTTCTAAGATATTTATCAGGTTAGATAATTTTTATCTCAATGGCATTAGCGATTTCATTTTTTGGTTATCCGTATTTCTACTTGGGTTTTATTTGGCGTCATCAGGTTATTTTGGTTTTATTAATGATTTGTGTGGGAGATTGTGTAGAAGTTTGATTTGTGTTCTCGCTCTGATATTTTTATTTTTTTTCTTTGCATTCACAATAAAAATTTTAAGTTTTAATTTAAACCTTCTTGTGATTATTTCTCCTGTTTTTATATCTGTTCTATTATTACTTTTCAGGTTTTCCCCTAATGCTATTTCTAGGTTGTTTACTGAGCTAGGAAATAAATCAATGTACATTTGGTTGACGCATTCATTCTACTGTTATTATTTTTTTCTGAATTTATTTATTATTTTAATAATTCTATCTTTGTTTTTATTATTCTTTTGATAATTAGCTACTTAACAAGTTTAGTACTCACTAAGCTCGAATTTTTATTGCGTTCTACATATGGTGCTTTAAAGAATAGTTCTACTAGTTATTTTCGTGGTGGTATATGAAAATTTTGTTTTTGGTTACCGGCCTTGGCATGGGCGGTGCGGAAACCCAAGTGTGTAGTCTGATTGAACAATTAGCGGAGCGCGGACACACCATTTTACTGCTCTCGTTAACAGGGGAAAATGTGAATAAGCCCAAACATTCAGCAGTGAAGTTGGTTGAGCTAGATATGCGCAAAACCCCTTTTAGTTTTGTGCAGGCCTATTGGCAAGCTATTAGCATCCTCCGTCAATTCCAGCCTGATGTGGTGCATAGCCATATGGTGCACGCCAATATTTTTTCCCGTTTGCTGTGTTTAACTTCTCCAATCCCTCGTCTGATTTGTACTGCACACAGTAATAATGAGGGTGGAAAATTAAGAATGCTGGCTTATCGTTTAACAGATAAATTGTGCGATTTAACCACCAATGTTAGTCAAGAAGCGGTCGATGCTTTTGTCGCGAAAAAAGCCACCAAACCAGAACGAATTGTTGCATTGCATAATGGTATTGATTTAGTTAAATTTTCATTTAACCCCGTCGCTCGTAAGCGTTGTCGAGAAGAACTTGGGCTTAATGCTAATCAAACGTTGCTATTAGCGGTGGGGCGGTTTACGGAAGCCAAAGATTACCCCAATTTATTGCGTGCGTTTGCCCTACTGGTCAAACGGCAGCCTAATGTTAAATTAGCCATTATAGGCAAGGGGGAATTATCTACATCGATTGAGGCGTTAATTGAGCAGTTAGAGCTTAAGTCATATGTTGTCCTTTTGGGTCTGCGATTCGATGTAGTGGATTGGATGTCAGCCGTAGATCTGTATGTAATGTCATCCGCTTGGGAGGGTATGCCTATGGTTTTGCTCGAAGCGATGGCAACCGAACGGGTGGTTATTGCTACGGATTGTGGTGGTGTTCGTGAAGTAGTGGACGATTATGGCTATTTAGTTCCATCGAGCGATAGTGAAAAATTAGCCAATTCTATTGAGCAAGCCTTAGCACTTTCACCGCAAGAGCGAAAAACTCTTGGGGAAAATGCGCGAAAGTATGTTGAAAGCCGATATTCATTGTCTGTAGTTGCGGATAAGTGGCTGGAAATTTATCAGGGTTAATTTTTCTTATTTGTCAGTTGGATATTTAATTTATGAAATTAATTATGGTGGCGAATACTGCATGGTCAGTATTTAATTTTCGCCACTCTCTTATTAAAGAGTTATTGAGCTGTGGTGTGGAGCTCTATGTTATCGCCCCTGAGGATAAGTTTTCAGAAAAGCTGGCTGAGATGGGCTGTCAAGTGTTCGATTTACCCATGCAAGCAAAAGGGGTTAACCCGATTGCCGATTTAGGTTTGATGTTGCGCTTATTGCGCCATTACCGTGAAATAAAACCCGATTTCATTGTTCACTATACAATCAAGCCCAATATTTACGGCTCTTTAGCTGCTAAGCTAGCGGGTATACCTTCTTTAGCGATTACTACCGGTTTAGGTTACACTTTCGTTAATCAAAACTTGGTTTCAAATGTGGCACGCCAGCTTTATAAGTTTGCTTTCCGCTACCCGAAAGAGGTGTGGTTTTTAAATGAGGATGATCGGCGCGCATTTTTAGATCATCGTTTGATTAAGCCAAATAAAGCGGCGTTGCTGCATGGTGAAGGCGTAAACCTCACACACTTTGTACCGCGTGATAAACCGCAGCCCGATAAGAAAATCCGCTTCCTGCTGATTGCCCGCATGCTACATGATAAAGGTGTTGGCGAATTTGTTGAGGCGGCGCGCCAAATTCGTCAGCAGTACCCGCAGGCTATTTTTCAATTGCTGGGTGATTGTGGTGTGCCGAATCCAAGTGTGATTGGTCGTGAGGAAATTGCCCAGTGGGAAAAGGAAGGGGTAGTGGAGTATTTAGGCACCACAGATGATGTGCGCCCCATTATTGCTCAAGCAGATTGTTTAGTTTTACCTTCTTACCGTGAAGGTATTCCAAGAACCATGATTGAGTCGGCTGCGATGGCAAAACCTTTGATTGTGTCTGATGCTCCTGGTTGTCGTGATGTAGTACTCGATGGTCAAACTGGCTATCTGTGTGAAGTGAAAAATGCTCTGTCACTAGCGCAGCGTTGTGAGCAATTTCTAGTACTCAGTGAATCAGAGAAACAAGTAATGGGTAAGGCTGGTCGTCGTTTTATGGAAGCCAAGTTTGATGAGAAATGGGTCATCAAACAGTATTTCGCAACACTCAAAAGATATGATGTATTAGCCTGCTAATAATGAAGTTTTGATATAACAATCTTGTTTGAAATAAAAAAGGTTCCTTACGGAACCTTTTTTATTCTAAGTGATTTTATTACCTTCCCATCCCAAACAAAACTGTCTTGACGGTCAACAACAAAATCTTCAATTCCATGCGCCAGTTCTGGTGCTTAATATAGTACACATCATATTTATGTTTCCATACGGCATCTTCTACTGATGCACCGTAAGGGTACTTCACTTGAGCAAGCCCTGTAACTCCCGGTTTCACCGCATGACGAAAACGGTAGTAGGGAATTTGCTTTTCAAGCTCATCAATAAATACTTCACGTTCTGGCCGTGGGCCAACCATCGACATTTCCCCTTTTAATACATTGATTAATTGAGGAAGCTCATCAATTCGTGTTTTACGAATGAATTTGCCCACTTTGGTCACACGTGCATCATTTTTTGTTGCCCACTGTGCGCCATTTTTTTCTGCATCATTACGCATTGAGCGAAACTTAATCACTTCAAATTCTTTGTTGTATTGTCCTGTCCGTCGTTGTTTGAAAAAAACGGGACCGGGTGATTCTAGCTTAATGAGAAGCGCGGTGATTAGCCCAACGGGTATTGCGACAGTCGATAAGCTGAAAACAAAAAAGAGATCAATAAAACGTTTTTCTCGGTTATGTCTTTTGTTTGATAAAATAGAAAAGGCTTTTTGGTGCAAGAAGTAACCGCTGTGCAGTAGCTCTGTTTCTGTATAGCCTACTTTTCGGTCAAAATAGCTGACCAGTGGCTCAACCCATGCACCAAATTCGGTCGCAGCTATTAAAAATAGCTGTTGACGTTTAGACAAATTCGCACTTTTAAAATGACAAAGTGTTTTATTTTTAAAATCGACTAAGTTGTAGTTGTTTACTTGGTAGTGAATTGGATGACGAGAGAGCACTGTGTGAATTTTACCCACATCTTCTTCTGGACAATAAATGTACACTATCTCATTAGCCAAACTGTCAATCGTTTGATCTTGTCCATTGTAATCGCCTAATTCAGAGAGTTCAGCAACGGATTCACGGTGTTGTGTTGACTCATTAAAAATATCAGTCATAGCCTTAGTCTTTCTGGTTTATTAATTTAATAACCTAGCGCGATTATATTATCATTGATTTCTTATTCTTTCCTGCAAGGATATACCTACTTTGTAGGAATATTCCTATTTGGGCGGGCAGTATAGACTATTTTTCTGATATGTCATACCAATTACATTTATTATCCCCGGTATACCGATTCTTCTTATGTATATATATCTGAGTATTTGGTGTTGAAAATTAATTAATATTGATGATTTTGAAATTAATACAATCAATTTATAAGGATGGCATCGCGTTTTGCAACGGTGAGTGATATTTTTTGTCGAAACATTAACCATGTTGTGTTGTTTATTTAACCTAAAAATATGCGAGCAAACATAAATTCAGGAGAAGAATATGGATATTATTCACCACGGTGGAAAAGAGACCGTTACGGGCTCTTGTCATGAGCTAAGGCTTGGGAAGAAAGGGATTTTGGTTGATTGCGGCTTATTCCAAGGGCGTGATAGCCGACCAATGGCGATTGATTTTCCATTAACTCATCTGCAGGCGTTGTTGTTAACTCACTCGCATATTGATCACATCGGCCGTATACCTTGGTTATTAGCGGCTGGTTTTCATCAGCCTATTTATTGCACACCCGCTACCGCGGAATTACTCCCGTTAATGTTAGAAGATGGTTTAAAGCTTCAACTTGGCTTAGGGCAAACACAGCGTACAAGAATATTAGAAAGGCTGAATAAACAAATAAAGCCGGTGAATTATGGCGTGTGGCAGCGTATTTCTCGTGATTTAGACAATACTTATTTTCGCTTTACGCCTGCGGGCCATATTTTAGGCTCAGCGTTTATTGAAGTGAAACTGCCAAATAATGAAATTGTCCTGTTTTCAGGGGATTTAGGTCCCAGCAACACACCGTTATTGCCGGACCCAGTCTCTCCGCCTCGCGCTGATTATCTGCTGATTGAATCAACCTACGCGAACAAAACCCACGACAATGTGCAGCAGCGGGCGCAGCGCTTAAAGGTCATCATCAACCGTTCTTTGCAAGACGGTGGCACCATTTTAATCCCAGCATTCAGTGTGGGCCGAACACAAGAGCTGCTGTTTGATATTGAACAATTGATCTTCAGCGGTGAAATTGATGGCAACATTCCGATTATTTTAGATTCACCCATGGCGCAACAGGTGACGAAATCTTACCGAAAGTTTAAAAAATTGTGGGGAAAAGAGGCGAAAAAGCGTTTGGATGCACAAAGGCATCCGCTTGCGTTTGAACAGTGTATTACCGTTCAAGATTATCGAAGCCATCAAGCATTGGTCAACCGTTTAGCCTCAACAGGGGAAGCGGCGATTGTGGTGGCCGCGTCTGGCATGTGTGAAGGTGGCCGAGTGATGGCCTATTTAAAAGCGCTGTTGCCTGATAAAAGAACCGATGTGATCTTTGCGGGCTTCCAAGCACAAGGCACTCTGGGCCGAGCAATAGCGCAAGGCGATCACTCGGTGATGATCGATGGCGATGACGTACTTGTGAATGCACAGGTTCACAGTATGTCGGGTTATTCTGCCCATGCCGACCAAGCCGATTTGTTGCGCTTTATTGAGGGCATTGCGACTAAGCCTAAGCAAATTCATTTGATTCATGGAGAACCCGAAACAAAGCAAGCTTTTGCGGTTACGTTGCGCAGTTTAGGTTATGAGGTGATAGATTGAGCGCAATGTTTTGTCATGTTAATTGCATTGTTAATAGCAGTAACTTACTTTTAATAGGTGTAAAAAATTTGTATTGATTAGCCGCTACACTACAACGCTTTGCGATTTCGCTTCCGTGTTGCTTAACCACAATATGGTGTAAGTGCAAAATGGTGTAAGTACAAAGTTTGTGCTGCTGGCGATGCTTACAAAAAAACTAATCTATTTCACCAATGGGGGTGAGTTGTGAATCTATCGTTAAAAGGTAAGTTGATAATGACAAGTTTGCTTGTTGTTATTGTGATGGCGGTGGTGTTGACGCTACTGTCGGCAAATTTATTGAAAGATGAAACGGAGAGTGGCATCAAGGAAAGGGTGCATGGTATCTCGAAATCGGCAACGAGTTCGATTACCCAGTGGCTGGATGTTCGTAGCAAAGTTATTAGCGCGGTGATCCCTCACACGATGAAGGAAGATTCACTGCCTTTTTTGCAGCAAGCTCAGCAAGGCGCACAGTTTGATTTACTCTATTTCGGCACTGAGCAAGGCACCATGCACCGTTCTATCCCGTCTCGAGGCGCAAATAACGCAAGCTATGATCCTCGGACAAGAGGATGGTATCAAGAAGCGAAAAATAGCTCTGGCCCGATACTGACGGCCGCTTATGCTGATGCGATCACGGGTGCTTTGATGGTGACGCTCGCTGAGCCGATTAAGAAAAACGGACAGTTTTGGGGCGTTATCGGTGCCGATGTGTTGATTGATCAACTGATTAAAGATGTCATTGCGATTGATGCAGGAGCAAAATCAAATGCTATGCTGGTCAACCGTGATACGGGGTTAATTATTGCCCACCGCAATAAAGATTTAATTCTCAAACCGTTAGCTTCTTATAGCCCTAACCTAACGCAGCAAGTCATCGACCGCTCAATGACTGAGAATAAAATACAAACCGTGATGGTTGGTGATGTCGAAAAATTATTATTCTTTACCGCCGTTCCTTCGACGGACTGGGTGCTCGGCATTGAGCTCGATAAAGAGGTTGAGTACACCAATATCGGCGCGCTCTTTATGCAGTTAACCTCGATATCAGTCGCCATTACAATTTTGGTCGTGATCGTGTTTTCGGCATTGGTTGGGTTCTTACTGCGTGATTTGGGCCGAGTCTCCCAAGCATTGGCGGAAATTGCAGACGGTGATGCTGACCTTACGCAGCGCATTGAACCACGTTATCAAGATGAAGTAGGCGCACTGGCGAATAACTTTAATCAGTTCGTCGGTAATATGCACGGCATGATCAAGCGTTTCCATGAAGTGTCGCAAGGGTTAACACTGCAAGCAGAAAACACTGCTGCGCAAGCCCATGAGCGTACCCGACGCATTATGGTGCAACAAGATGAAATCAACATGGTGGCCACTGCGATTAATGAAATGGCAGCTGCAACGCAAGAGATTGCAGGCAATGCAGATAATACAGCGGCCACGTCTTTGGATACGGTGAAAATTTCTAACCACGGCGTTGAGCAGGTGAAAAATACTCAACAGTCGATCAGTGAGTTGTCGAAAGAGATGACGGTAGCCAAAGAAGTCATTGAGAACTTGAACCAGCACGCACAAAACATTAATACGATCTTGTCAGCGATTCAGGGCATTGCTGAGCAAACCAACTTATTGGCACTGAATGCGGCGATTGAAGCGGCAAGGGCGGGTGAGCAAGGGCGTGGATTCGCGGTGGTAGCGGATGAAGTTCGGGTACTCAGCCAACGGACGCACAGTTCGACGCAAGAAATCCAACAGACGATTGAAACCTTGCAGAAAACCACGACTCAGGCCGTGAACATCATGACTGAGAGTAGCAAGCTTTCCGAAAGTAGCGTGGAAGATGCCAACGTGGCCGCGCAAAGCTTAGTGAAAATTGGTGAAGCGGTCGGCACGATCAGCGATATGGCAACCCAAATTGCAACCGCCGCAGAAGAACAGGCGTCAGTCACAGAGGAAATTACGCGTAATACCCAAGGTATACGCGACGTGTCTGATGAACTGGCAAAAGAAGCGCAAGAAGCTTCCCAACAAGCTGAATTGCTTTCTAGCTTATCTAAAGAGCTTCAACAAGAAATTAACCGCTTTAAACTGTAACCCTTCTCGATCACTGTACGATTAAACCTCCCCCATTAGGGGGAGGAAACTCAGGCAATGTCATGTTTACCTTGCGAGTGCTTGAAAGTCACTGCCAGTTGGCGCTTGCGAAACGCGTAGGCCGAAGTCAGGAAGCACGGCATAAATGTGGTCAAAAATATCGGACTGAATACCTTCATATTCGACCCACACGACCGTATTGGTGAAACAATAGATCTCCAGCGCGACACCATCGTGCGTGGGGGCTAGTTGGCGCACCATTAATGTCATGCCTTGGTGAATTTGGGGATGGTTACGCAAGTAACGTTCTAGATAGGCACGAAAACTGCCAATGTTGGTTAAGCGGCGACCATTGATGCGGCAGGCTAAATCGAGTTGGCTCATCTGATTATAGGCGTTGAGCTCTTGTTCTTTCTCGGCCAAGTACGGCTCTAAAAGTTGTGCTTTGCGTAGGTAGCTTTGCTCTTCTGGCGTCAGAAAGTGAATGCTATTGGCATCAATTAATACGCTGCGTTTAATGCGTCGGCCGCCTGATTCTTGCATCCCTTTCCAGTTTTTAAACGAATCAGAGATCAAGGCATAAGTCGGAATAGTGGTGATGGTTTTATCCCAGTTTTGCACTTTGACTGTGGTCAGGCTAATGTCGATGACGTTACCGTCTGCGCCATATTTGGGCATTTCGAGCCAGTCACCGACGCTTAGCATTTGGTTCGCTGAAAGCTGAATCCCCGCCACTAATCCTAAAATCGGGTCTTTAAATACCAGCATGATGACCGCGGTCATCGCACCTAAACCGCTCAGCAGTAGCACTGGTGATTTGCCAATTAAAATCGACGTCGCAAACAGTGCGGCGATAACAAATGCGATGATTTTGATGCTTTGAATAATGCCTTTGAGCGGAATGTTACGGCTGGTTGCGCTGCGATAAAGTAGCGTTTCCACCACATTGAGCAGGGCGTAACTGCTTAATAAGCCAAATAGAATAATCCACAGTAAGGTTAATGTATGCAGCAGTTCGTAAGTCGCACTGGCGTGGCTAAGCCATAACTGAGTTTGAATTGAAATGACAATCCCTTGAATTAACAAGGCAAAGCGGCTGAAAAGCTTTTTGCTAAACAGAATGTTTTGTAAAACTTGTGCGTTGGTTGTGCGCCGCTGTAGCCATAGGCTCACCCCTCGGTGCAACACTAAATGGATAACGATAGAAATAAGCGCGATAAGCCCAAGTGCTTCAGCAATCGGCAGCAGTTGTTCTAAATTAATGTTCAGTGATTGTAGCCACGAAGTGATGGCTGAAGGCATGATTTGCTCCTTGTGTCATTAGGCGATACCGTTCCTGTTTTACCGCATTAACCCCTGTTCGATGCGGCAGTGTATTCTCGACAGCAATGGCAAGTGGTTTGCGTGTCTATAGTAACATTGAGTTAAGGTTTCCCTAGGCTTAGTGCCGATTATTAACCGCTATTTGACCTAATAGCCTTTTTCAAAATCAATTCTGTTTTCAAGTTGGAACCCGTCGCGCCACAAGCCGTAATTACGGGTGAAAATCTCCACCACTTGCTCAGGAAAACTCACTGCCGCGATGTGCGGGGTAAGGCTAATGGCAGGGTGCGTCCAGAACGGGTGATCTTCGCTTAATGGCTCTTTTTCAAATACATCGAGGTAGGCGTGTTGAATGTGACCCTCTTCAATCAGTGCAATCAAATCACTCTCAACAAGGTTTTTACCGCGCCCGACATTAAACAGCAATGCATTGTGGCAATAGCTCAACGTACTTTGATTGAGCAAGCCTTTGGTGTGCGGCGTGTTGGGTAACGTACTGACCACAACCTCCGCGTGAGCGAGGGCAGTAGCAAGCTCGTTAATGTGATAGGTTTTATCAAACCCCCCGTTTTTAGCTGGAATGCCAGTGCGGTTGACGCCAATCACGTGCAAACCAAAGGCTTTGGCTACTTTCGCTAAATGGCTGCCAATCGAGCCTGTGCCGAGGATCACCATGGTTTTATCATTGATCGATTGATAAGGGTGGGTCTGCCACTGTTTGGCCGCTTGTTGCTGCGCGTAACAAGCAAAGTGGCGAAAGTGTGCAATCAGATTGCCCAGAACGTATTCAGCAATTTGCTGGCCGAAGATGCCTTTAACGTTGGTGAGCTCATAATCTTGACGAAGTTGCGGCGACATTAAGGTGTCTACGCCTGCATATTCCGAGTGCAACCATTCCAGTTGTGGAAAATCGTCCAAATACTTTGCCGCCAGTGGCGGCGCGGCCAGCAAAATGGTCGCTTCGCTGCGATCGTCAGTGATGGCTAAGCTGCTCAGCTGCGCCTGTTCAATCGCTTGTCGATAAATATCGTTGTGTTCGGTCAGAATATAGAGTTTATGAGTGAAATTGTTCATCGGCTTTGCTTTTTTCCCTGTTGGTTATCAAGTACACTTCCGCTGTCTTTTTCTGCTGCGATTGAGTGATTATGCTACAAAACCCTCTGCAGGTTCGTCTTGAGAAATTTGAACCTTGGCAACAAATTACTTTTATGGCGTGTTTGTGTGAACGTATGTACCCGAACTATGCCATGTTTTGCGACAATACTGAATTTGCTCACACGCGAGTATATCGAGATATTCTCGACAGTGTTTGGGAATTGCTCACGGTAAAAAGTGCCAAAATCAATTTCGAGAACCAATTGGAGAAGTTGGAAGAGATCATTCCAAGCTCAGAAGATTTTGATGTTTACGCTGTGTACCCAGCAATTGATGCGTGTGTGGCTTTGTCTCACCTACTTCACGGCCTGCTTGATCGCGATTATCTGTATGAAAACATGCAAAAAATCAGTCAGGTGTCGGTGCTGACAGTGGCGCAGTTAGAAGAAGCGCAAACGGGCGAAGAGATCACCAACGACAATCAAAAACAAAATGAAGCGGTCTGCGCCGAATGGGATGTACAGTGGGCTATTTTCCGTCCTCTTCGTGAAGCCGTAGAGCGAGATATTGATTTGATTAAAGACCTACGCCAAGAGCTACGCGACGAAGGCGTGAGCAATATTGGTGTGAGTTTGTAGTACACCCCCTCCTAACCTCCCCCTAGAAGGGGGAGGGACTAAAAGCGCTCTCGTCTACCTTGAAGGGGAGAGACTAAAAGCATGTTCGTTTTGGGTGCTGAAATGTGCTGATTTCAGTGATCGCTTTTAAATTCCGTACATCCACCTAACCTCCCTCCAGAAGGAGAGGGGCTAAAAGCGGCCTCGTCTCCCTTGAAGGGGGGAGACTAAAAGCATGTTCGTTGTGGGTGCTGAAATGTGCTGATTTCAGTGATCGTTTTTAAATTCTGTACACCCCCTCCTAACCTCCCCCCTAAAAGGGTGAGGGACTAAAAGCGTTCGTTTCGGTGCCGAAAGGTGCTGATTACAGTGATCGCTTTTAAATTCCCTCCCCTTTGAGGGGAGGGTTAGGGTGGGGTGTTTAAGTAGCGACAAATATCCTCAACAACATCATCAAGTTGTATTCGTACTTCCTCGTTTGTATACCGTAAAACACGAATGCCAAATTGCTCTAGATAATCAGTTCTTGCTTGGTCGTAGATATAAGAAGACTCGCTGAAATGAGAGTCACCATCGATTTCAATCACCAGCCGATGGCTTGGCGCATAAAAATCCACGATATAAGGACCAATACCAAACTGACGGCGAAATTTAGTGCCTAGTTGTTGGCATCGTAACTTTGCCCACACACTTTGTTCTGATGCTGTAGCGTTAGTACGCAATGTTCTACGCCGCATTTTTGTCGATTTAGGATTAGATTCCATTCTATTTCCTTTATTTTTTATTCCTCATCCCTGTTTTCAATGACGCCGTGTGTTTTCTTCCAACGTTCCCAGCGCTGGTAAGCGAGCTGCTGCATGTCGGTGGTTTTATCTGCTTCATCAATGATCTCTTCACCGAGTAGGTATTCAAAAATATCCTCTAAGGTCAGAATGCCTTGTACTGTGCCGTATTCATCAACGATTAACGCCAATTGCAGCCGTTTTTGCATCATTTGATCAAACGCCTTTAATAAGCTCATTTTGTTGAGCAGCGCATGAAGCGGCCTCATGACTTCTTCCAAACGTTTACTGCCTTGGCCCTTTTGTTGCAGTTTAAATAGCTCTAAGCGATGTACAAAACCGATGATGTCCTCTTTACTTTCGCCATAAATAAGCGGACGCGAGAAGGGCGTATCTCTATGTTGCACGAGAAACTCGTCGATAGTGAGTTGCGCGCTGGCACGAAACAAAACCGGGCGCGGTGTCATCACTTGAGTCACTGGGACGTGTTGGATAGCCAACAAGTTAGTGAGTATTTTTGATTCGCCATCGGCAAACTCACCGCTTTCATTGGCCAGCATGGCCATCGCGGAGAGTTCATCACGCATTTTGGGCGCTTCATGGTGACGCGCTAAGCGTTTGGTGATCTGCTCTGAAAACCAGACAAAAGGTGTCAGTGCCCACACCATCCAGCGTAAAACTACCGCAGAAGCTGGCGCAAGTTGACGCCAATAGGTTGCGCCAATGGTTTTCGGTACGATTTCCGACAACACCAAAATGCCTAGAGTTAGCACCGCAGAAAATACGCCGAGCCATTCGCTACCAAATACGACCGCCGCTTGTGCGCCTGCGCTGGCGGCACCGATGGTGTGAGCAATAGTGTTGAGCGTGAGAATCGATGCCAAGGGACGGTCAATGTCCGCTTTGAGCTTGCTTAATTTATCAGCTGAAGGATGAGCATTTTGGCGCAACTGAGCAAGGTAGCTTGGTGTGATGCTCAGTAGCACAGCTTCAAGAACCGAACAGATAAAAGAGACACCGATGGCAACGGCAATATAAACCGTAAGCAAAAACATGATTGTTCCTTAGTTTTAATCTATACCAAATCAATACTGCGTTGAGCTTGCTCCATGCCAATGTCGGTCATTGGAGGCTCTACCTGCGTAGGATTGCACTGATATATTAGGTCGCTTAAGTGACCTGAAATATCAGGTATCCAAGCATAAGTACGCTATAAATAAGGGCTTACAGCGTCAAAAACAAGCGGATATTCTTTGTCAATCAGTAACAAATTGTGAGTTATTGCTCATATTGTGGTTAAAAGTGCGGCATAGAGACAAAAGATCAGCGACAAACCTTTGCCAGACGGGGGCTTTATGTTTTAGAGTGAGGTCAATTCGATAACACATGAGAAGGGAAACCTAATGAACAAGACCCAATTAATCGACTTTATCGCTGAAAAAGCAGACTTATCTAAAGCACAAGCAAAAGCTGCTCTTGAAGCGACTTTAGGCGCAGTTGAAGGCGCTCTCAAAGAGGGTGACCAAGTTCAACTAATTGGTTTTGGTACATTCAAAGTAAACCACCGTGCAGCGCGTACTGGCCGTAACCCTAAAACAGGTGCTGAGATTCAAATCGCAGCAGCTAACGTTCCAGCATTTGTAGCCGGTAAAGCACTGAAAGATTCAGTGAAATAATTTATACTACGCCGAGATACTCTCTCGGCGTAGATTTCTCCCATGAAAAAAATTCTTTTATCCATTCTATTTCCCCTAGTCTTAGTGGGGTGCTCCTCTTCTAGCCATACGCCTAGTCTCGAACAATATTCCAATTATACCAGTGGGCAAACCATGGGTGATGCCACCAGTTTTTATTGGTATATCGAGCGTTCAGCCTCTCCAAACAGCGCCGCCGATTATGTCGCATCAGGTGATTATGGTTGGTATAAAACCAATTATCGCTGGGATGAAGGGACATTAAGAGAGCTCAAGCGCGAAGGTGAGCAGCTACAAAAAAAATCGCTCGTACCTTATTCGGTTCACTTACGTTTTAATGACGCTGGTGAGGCCATTTATCAACAATACCGTGTCGATGGAAAAATACTGCCACTCGATGAAGAGCAGCTTTCCCATTATCTGCAACAAGCACAATACCTGATCTCAGAAACCAAAAATAAAGACAACCAAGGGTTAGAACTGATTCAAGGGGTGTGGGATGGCGAAGTGTTTGAAACCTGCACGGGTCATGAATACACGCAGATGGAATTTAACCAAACGCTGCCCAGTTTTGTGGTCAGTCGTTTAGCATCATTGGATAACTACATTGCCTTTTTAGGTAAAATCCGCAATAACCGTGTCTATATCGAAGAGCTATTAATGCTTGCCGATGAGAATCATGGCTGTATCGAAAAACCGCAATTGTTGAAATGATGATTCACGTCATTTCCTGGTGGGTTTAGCACCAAGCAATACAGTCGTATGAACATCAAGTATGAACATGAAGTATAAAAATAAGGCGCTCTATGAGCGCCTTATTGGATCATAACCTAGCTTTGTCGTTGTTATTTTGTGGTCTGTTGTTCACGAGCTATCGCGCGGTAGCCAATATCGCTGCGATAGAACATGCCATCCCAATTGACCTGTTTGGCTAATTGGTAAGCGCGCTGCTGCGCTTGTGAAACTGTGTTACCAAGTGCGGTTGCGCATAACACGCGACCACCGTTGGTGACGACTTCTCCAGCTTGGTTGCTTGTGCCTGCGTGGAAGATTTTCTCACCCGCGACTTCTTGCGTTGGTAAGCCAGAAATGACGTCCCCTTTCGCGTAGTCGGCAGGGTAACCGCCAGCGGCCAAAACAATACCGATAGAAGCGCGTGGGTCCCATTTTGACTCCACTTGATCGAGTTTGCCTTCTAGAGCGGCAAAGCAGAGTTCGACCAAATCCGATTGCATCCGCATCATGATCGGTTGAGTTTCAGGGTCACCAAAGCGGCAGTTGTACTCAATTACTTTCGGTGTGCCTTGCGCGTCAATCATTAGCCCAGCGTACAGAAAACCTGTGTAAGGGTTGCCTTCTGCCGCCATACCGCGCACCGTTGGATAAATCACCTCTTGCATCACGCGCTCATGGATCTCTGGCGTGACCACCGGAGCTGGCGAGTAAGCACCCATGCCGCCAGTATTGGGGCCGGTGTCTTTATCGCCGACGCGTTTATGATCTTGGCTGGTGGCCATAGGGAGAACATTTACACCATCGACCATGACAATGAAGCTCGCTTCTTCTCCATCTAAGAACTCTTCAATTACCACACGGCTGCCTGCATGACCAAAGGCATTGCCTGCGAGCATATCTTGAATCGCGTCTTCGGCCTCTTGTAGTGTCATCGCCACAATGACCCCTTTGCCAGCGGCAAGGCCATCGGCTTTGACCACAATCGGCGCGCCTTGCTGGCGGACGTATGCCAAAGCAGGTTCAATTTCTGTGAAATTAGCGTAAGCCCCAGTAGGAATATGATGACGAGCTAAGAAATCTTTGGTGAACGCTTTAGAGCCTTCGAGCTGCGCTGCCGCTTGAGTCGGGCCAAAGATGGGTAAATCCGCCTTACGGAAAGCATCCACTACGCCAAGCACTAAGGGTGTTTCTGGGCCAACAATGGTCAGTTCAATACGTTTTTCTTGAGCAAAAGCGACCAAACCAGCAATGTCTTCCACTGCAATGTTGACGTTCTCAAGTTTAGGCTCAAGCGCTGTGCCCGCATTACCCGGAGCAACAAAGACAGTTTTAACATTTGGGTTTTGAGCGACTTTCCAACCCAGAGCGTGCTCGCGACCGCCAGCACCTATAATCAGAATGTTCATCTATGAGTATCCTTTAACGTATAGAGTTTGTTTGTTGCCATTTACCCCCTCCTAACCTCCCCCGGAGGAACTTGGATGACAATATCTCCCCTTGAAGGGAAGGAACTTGGAGAGCAATACCTTTTCCTAAAAGTTAGGTAAGGTCACCTCGTTCTATTCCCTCCTCCTGAAGAGGAAGGAAGTTAGAGAACAATACCTCTTTCTGAAAGTTAGGTGAGGTCACTTCGTTCTATACTCCCTCCCCTAAAAGGGAAGTAAGGTCACTTGGTTTCTATTCCCTCCCCTTCTAGGGGAGGGCTAGGGTTGGGGTAAGGTTTTTAGTGACGGAAGTGACGCATACCAGTAAAGATCATCGCCATACCGTGTTCATCGGCGGCGGCAATCACTTCGTCATCACGCATCGAACCGCCTGGCTGAATCACACACTTGATGCCCGCTTGCGCTGCGGCATCAATGCCGTCACGGAACGGGAAGAATGCATCAGAAGCCATTACACATCCTTCTACTTGTAAGCCTTCATCGGCCGCTTTAATGCCCGCAATTTTGGCTGAATAAACGCGGCTCATTTGGCCTGCGCCCACGCCAACAGTCATGTCACCTTTTGAGTAAACAATCGCGTTTGATTTGACGTATTTAGCCACTTTCCAGCAGAAAAGAGCATCTTTGATCTCTTCTTCACTCGGCTGGCGCTTGGTTACGATTTTGAGATCATCAAGGCCAACCATGCCTTGATCGCGATCTTGCACCAGCAAGCCACCATTGACGCGTTTCACGTCAAAGCCCGTGGTTTTCGCTGACCACTCACCGCACTCAAGCAGGCGCACGTTTTTCTTCGCCGCAACCACTTCAATCGCTTCCGCTGAAACAGTTGGTGCGATGATCACTTCAACAAACTGGCGCTCAACAATCGCCGCTGCGGTTTGTGCGTCTAGCTCGCGGTTAAAAGCGATGATGCCACCAAAGGCAGAAGTTGGGTCGGTTTGGTAAGCGCGGTTGTAGGCTTGAAGAATATCGCTGCCCAAGGCAACGCCGCATGGGTTGGCGTGTTTGACAATCACACACGCTGGCTCAGCGAACTCTTTCACACACTCAAGAGCGGCGTCGGTATCGGCGATGTTGTTGTAAGAGAGCGCTTTACCTTGGAGTTGGCGTGCAGTAGAGACTGACGCTTCCTCTGGGTTGGCTTCAATGTAGAAAGCGGCCGCTTGGTGACTGTTCTCACCGTAACGCATGTCTTGTTTTTTCAGGAATTGTTGGTTGAAGGTGCGCGGGAATTTGCTCTCTTCATCAGCCTTCTTTCCTTCTTCATCAAGTAAAGAGGCTCCGTAAGACGGAACCATAGTGCCGAAGTAGTTGGCGATCATGCCATCGTAAGCGGCGGTGTGTTCAAAAGCGGCAATCGCAAGGTCAAAACGTGTTTCGAGTGTTAGCGAATGGTCGTTCGCATCCATCTCGGCAATGACACGGTCGTAGTCATGTGCATTCACCACTATAGTCACATCTTTGTGGTTTTTCGCCGCAGAACGCACCATAGTTGGCCCACCAATGTCGATATTTTCTACCGCATCAGCTAGGGTACAACCTGCTTTAGCAACGGTTTCGGCAAACGGGTAAAGGTTGACGACTACCATATCAATCGGCTTAATACCGTGTTGTTGCATGATGTCGTCATCTTGACCGCGGCGGCCCAGCACGCCACCGTGTACTTTCGGGTGCAATGTTTTTACGCGACCGTCCATCATCTCAGGAAAACCGGTGTAGTCAGAAACTTCTGTAACAGCAATACCTTGGTCTGCTAATAAGCGAGCGGTGCCACCAGTAGAAAGAATATCGACACCGCGCTTCGCGAGAGCTTGAGCGAACTCAACAATGCCGGTTTTGTCTGATACGCTGATCAATGCGCGGTGAATAGGACGAGCGTTATTCATGCTTCGGTCTTCCTCAAATCATGGAGTTAATGGGAAATTTGATGGCGCACATTCTAACCAAACAATCATCAAAAAGCTCGCGCAATCGTTTGGCATCGCAAAATTTTTTATAAAAACGGCGATATTGGGTATCAAACGTAATAAAAACGTTAAAGGAGAATGAGATGTTTCAAATTGGAGAGCTCGCCAAACGCTGTAAAGTTTCAACCGATACGCTGCGTTTTTATGAAAAAAATGCGCTAATAAAACCGGCGGGGCGCAGTGAGTCTGGTTATCGTTTATATAATCAAAAAAATCAGCAGCAGGTGAGTTTTATTCTCAAAGCCAAAGAGCTAGGGCTCAGTTTGGATGAGATCAAAGAGTTACTGGAAATAAAGCTGGAAGCGACCGAACACAGCTGTGCGGAAGTGAAATCGATCACCAGCGCTAAGCTGGTGGTGATTGATCAAAAAATCGCCGAGTTAACGGCGATTCGTCAAGCGCTAAAAAAAATCAACGATGCGTGCTGCGGTCATATAGACGACAACGCCAGCCACTGCTCAATTTTAGCGGCATTGGAGTGATCTCATCAGCCGATAAGGTGTGAGTTGCTCACACTTTAAAATGGCTAATGCTCTGTTTCAGTTGTTGGCCACTGTCTGAGAGATATTGACTGGCTGTCGACACTTGATCGGCTTGGGCTGCAGCCTGGGAGCTGTGCTCGGCAATATGAGTCAGATTGCGATTAATCTCTTCTGTAGCGGTGGTTTGCTGGGCGCTTGCCTCAGCAATATGTTCATTGAGTGAGAGAATCTGTTTTACTTGCTCGTCGATCTCATTGAGCACTTGCTGCGCTAAAACGGCTTGTTGCTGTGTGGCGGTTGATTGTTGCTGCGTTTGAGCCATAAATTCTCCCAGCTCTTTTGCGCGAGCCTGTAATCTATTGATTATCTGCTCTATCTCGTTGGTGCTGGTTTGAGTACGCGTTGCCAGCGCCCGTACTTCATCCGCGACGACCGCAAAGCCTCGCCCTTGTTCACCAGCACGTGCTGCTTCAATCGCCGCATTCAGGGCCAATAAGTTGGTTTGTTCAGCTATCCCTTGGATGACCGCCAGTATCGCTCCTACATCTTGTGTCTCTTTGGCGAGGTTTTTAGTGGTGGTGTCAGTGGTGGTCAGTAGTGCAGACAGGGAGTCCATAAAATCAGAAGCTTTGCCAATCACCGAGCTGCCTTCTTTGCCTTTGCTGCTGGCCGTATGCGCGGCTTTCGCGGCACTACTCGCTGCATTAGCCACTTCTTGATTGCTCGCATGCAGTTCGTTCATCGCTGATGCGACTGTATCGACGGATTGCTGCTGCTCTAGGGCTTTGATTGAGGCATGTTGTGAGAGTTGAGTAAGCTCATTTGCCGAGTGGTTAACATTGTCGGTGAGCGGTGTGATATTGGTAATGGTATGACGAATCTTCTCTGTGAACTCATTGAAGGCTTGCGCTATGTGTGACAGCTCATCACTACCTTGCACCGAGAGCTGTTTGGTTAAATCACCGTCGCCTTTGGCGATTTCTTCGAGTGCCTGTTTGGTTTCTTCACACGGTTTAGTGATGCTATTTCCTATCACTACTGAAAGAATCAGCATCACAATAATAACGAGGCTAAGAATGAGCAATATCGATTGTAGGCGTTGCCAAATCAACGCATTGACATCGTCGATGTAGACTCCAGAACCGAGGATCCATCCCCAAGGTTTAAATAATTTTACATAAGAGATTTTACCCACATCGACGCTAGAACCCGGTTTGGGCCACATATAGTCGACAAAGCCTTCACCCTGCTGTTTAGCGACTTTAGTAAATTCTACAAACAGTTTTTTTCCGGTCGGGTCGGCGGCATTGGAGAGATCTTTGCCGTCCAATTGGGGCTTCATTGGGTGCATGATCATACTTGGCTGAAGGTCGTTGATCCAAAAATAATCATCAGCATCGTAGCGCAGTTTCGCGATGGCTTGTTTGGCTTGAGTCTGTGCTTGTTGCTCGGACAGGGTGCCATCGATTTGTAATTGGTGGAAGTAACTTAATACGCCGTATCCTGTTTCGACGATGTGGCGAGTTTTTGTCTGTTTTGATTGCATTAAATCGTGTTGGTAACTATTGAGCATGGAGACAAATGGGATCAACAGTAGCAGTGTGGTGACCGTGGTCAGCAGGTATAAACGCGTTCTAATTTTGGTCTGGCGCAAGTTCAGTAAGCTCATTGACGTCACTCCTTGTCAATCTTCCGAGTGGTTTTATCATTATAGGCCCATTTGACTTGGTGTTTAGATTGTTGCGTCGCCGAGCTCATCTTAGTCACTCCATTTTTTGGGGATAAAGCCTTACTCATTGTATGCACTGTTCACGACAAGTGATTTGGGGATCGGTCGGTAAATTTCCATCACATGCACAATGTAACCAGTTTGTTGCGGTCGCGTAAATGCGACAACAGAAGAAGAGAGAGCCCGCTCAAACAATCAGATCTCTTTATTGCATTAATGCAAAGTAAAGCAGCCCGTTGATATTTTAGTTATCCGTTGGGTGAAAATGAAAAAACCGAGCGCAGAGGCTCGGTTTTAAAAGCGATGGTATCTAGTTGCTAGATTTGTGCAGTAGCTAGATTAGTTCATGCCGTATTTTTTTAGCTTCTTACGAAGAGTGCCGCGGTTGATGCCCATCATGGTTGCTGCGCGAGTTTGGTTACCGCGAGTGTACTGCATGATGGTGTCGAGTAGTGGCTGTTCAACTTCAGCAAGAACTAACTCGTATAGTTCTGTCACTTCTTGGCCGTTTAACTGCGCAAGGTAGTTTTTAAGAGATGCTTTAACTGAATCACGTAGTGGTTTTTGCGTGATTTGATCTTGTGAAGTTACGGTTGTTACTGTGAAAGCTTCTGAAGTCAGGTTTTGTTCGAACATATGCGGTCTAGCTCTTCTCTTAATTATGATGCAACGTTATCAAAATAACCTTCGAGCGCGTCAATTTGCAGCGGTGCTGCGTCAATAGCGTTGAAGGTACGGCGAAACTCACTCGCTTGCTCATGTTCTTTCAGATACCAACCCACATGCTTACGAGCGATGCGAGGGCCTAAATACTCACCATAGAAACTGTGGAGAGCCTGTACATGACCAAGCATAATATCTTTCACTTCCGCAGCCGGAAGTTCAGACATCGTGGTGCCGTTTTCCAAATAGTGTTGGATTTCTTGGAAAATCCACGGGCGACCTTGGGCAGGGCGTCCAATCATTAAAGCGTCAGCGCCGGTGTAATCCAGCACGTATTTCGCCTTCTCTGGGCTATCGATATCACCGTTAGCAATAACCGGAATAGAGATGGCGTTTTTCACCGCTTTAATGCTGTCGTATTCGGCCTCGCCTTTGTACATACACGCTTTGGTTCTGCCATGCAGGGCTAAAGCTTGTATGCCGCAGTCTTCGGCTAATTTAGCGATGTAGACACAGTTTTTGTTGTCTGTGTCCCAGCCAGTACGGGTCTTTAATGTCACGGGGACATCAACGGCGTTCACCACCGCTTTCAAGATCTGTTCAATCGTCTCCGGAAATTGGAGTAAGGCTGAACCCGCCAGCTTTTTATTCACCTTTTTTGCTGGGCAACCCATGTTGATGTCGATGATCTGAGCACCGTTCTCAACACTAAATTGGGCTGCATCGGCCATAAGCTGTGGGTCGGCTCCCGCAATTTGTACCGAGCGAATGCCCGATTCGCCCTCATGTACCATACGTTGCATCGACTTTGACGTATTCCATAGAGCAGGATTAGAGGACATCATTTCACTGACGGCCATGCCTGCTCCATAGCGAAGACACAACTCTCGAAATGGTCTGTCAGTCACTCCTGCCATAGGGGCAACGATAAGATTGTTCTTAAGTTGATAGTTTCCGATTTTCAAAACGTCATCACAGTTCTGTACCAGCAAGGGCGCGCATTTTACGCATTTTTTTACTGCGTGAAAAGACTAATATTTGAGCATTTACAATTTGTTTTAGTAAATCGTATAAAATACAGTCTATTAGCACGCAAAGTCTTATCTAGCCTTGCTTGCGACCCGAGATGCGGCACCACTCATTGAGCTCAATTATCGGGTCAATGTGAAGCTCGTCACGATAATGGTTGGCAACTTCTTCGGCTTGAGTGTCCAAAACACCGGACATCGCAAGTTGGCCGTTGGGTTTAAGTAACCCTTTGATCACGCCATTCAGGTCACGCAGTGGGCCGGCCAAAATGTTGGCCACAACCACGTCAGCGATTAAGCCTTCAGGTTGGTCTTGTGGTAAATACACTTCAAGTTGGTCAGCTACGCCATTGCGTCCTGCGTTGTCGTTGGAAGCAAGCAGTGCTTGTGGGTCGATATCAATCCCGACGACTTTGGCTGCGCCCAATTTGATCGCCGCAATGGCTAAGATGCCTGAACCACAACCAAAATCGATGACGGTTTTGCCTGTCAGATCGAGCCCTTCGAGCCACTCTAAACATAATGCGGTCGTCGGGTGAGTCCCTGTGCCGAATGCAAGGCCCGGGTCGAGCATTACGTTGACAGCGTCAGGTTCTGGGATTTCACGCCAGCTTGGGCAAATCCACAAACGTTGACCAAATTTCATCGGGTGGAAGTTGTCCATCCATTCACGTTCCCAGTCTTTATCTTCAAGCTGTTCAACTTTGTAGGCGAAGTCATCACTCAGCAGCTTGCTTGAGCGAATTTGGTCAATGATCCATGCGCTATCGGCTTCGGCATCATACAGCGCCAGCACGTCGGTATCGCCCCAAAGGCGAGTTTCGCCCGGAAGCGGTTCAAAAACAGGGGTGTCGTGAGCATCAAGAAAAGTGACGGATACTGCGCCCGTCTCTTCCATCAGCATGTCGCCAATTGGCTCGGCATTGGCGTTAGTTGCGTTCAGTTTAATTTGAATCCAAGGCATGTCAGTTGCTCTGTTATGTCGTCAGTTGGCGCAGAGTTTAGCAGAAACTGACTCGGCTGCCGAAAACAAAAATGCTCACCGAAGTGAGCATTTGGTCTCTCGCGACGCGAAAATTAGTGCTGTAAACCCAATTTCTTCTCAAGGTAGTGGATGTTCGCTCCACCGTGTTGGAAGTTCTCATCTTGCATGATCGATTGCTGCAAAGTGATATTGGTTTTAATGCCATCGACGATCATTTCGTTTAACGCATTTTTCATGCGCGCAATCGCCACGTCACGGTTTTCACCGTAAGTGATGAGCTTGCCGATCATTGAATCGTAATGTGGCGGCACTGTGTAGCCAGCATAAATGTGCGATTCCCAACGAACGCCCATACCGCCCGGCGCATGAAAACGTTCAATTTTGCCCGGTGAAGGGAGGAAACGAACCGGATCTTCCGCGTTGATACGGCATTCAATTGCATGGCCATGGATCTTGATGTCATCTTGGGTAAATGACAGTGGTTGACCTGCGGCGACGCGAAGCTGTTCTTTGATAAGGTCAACGCCAGTTACCATTTCTGTTACTGGGTGCTCTACCTGAATACGAGTATTCATTTCAATGAAGTAGAACTCACCGTTTTCGTACAAGAATTCAAAAGTACCAGCACCACGGTAGCCGATTTCGATACAAGCACGAGTACAACGTTCACCGATGTATTTGCGCATCTCTTCAGTGATACCTGGAGCTGGAGCTTCTTCAACCACTTTTTGATGACGACGCTGCATTGAGCAGTCACGTTCACCAAGGTGAATCGCGCCACCTTGACCATCCGCAATAATTTGTACTTCAACGTGACGTGGGTTTTCTAGGAATTTTTCCATGTAAACCATGTCATTGTTGAACGCCGCTTTGGCTTCGGCACGTGTCATTGCGATCGCTTGGGTCAGTTCATTTTCGCTACGAACCACGCGCATACCACGACCGCCGCCGCCGCCAGAAGCTTTGATGATCACAGGGTAGCCAATGCGTTTCGCATGAGCTTTGTTTTTGACTTCATCGCCATCCAGTGGGCCGTCAGAACCCGGCACACAAGGAACGCCCGCTTTTTTCATTGCGCTGATGGCTGACACTTTGTCACCCATCATGCGAATGGTATCGGCTTTCGGGCCAACAAAAATGAAGCCTGAACGCTCGACTTGTTCAGCAAAGTCGGCGTTTTCAGAAAGAAAACCGTAACCGGGGTGAATTGCTACTGCGCCAGTTACTTCTGCTGCAGAAATAATGCGTGGAATGTTTAAGTAGCTGTCAATACCACGTGCTGGGCCAATACAGATGGTTTCGTCGGCCAGCAGTACGTGTTTTAAATCACGATCGGCAGTGGAGTGCACGGCAACAGTTTTGATGCCAAGCTCTTTACATGCGCGCAGAATACGAAGTGCAATTTCACCTCGATTCGCGATGACTAATTTATCTAACATAAAGCAAACCTCGATTATTCGATAACAACAAGCGGTTGGTCGAATTCAACGGTCTGGCCGTCTTCAAGTAGAATTGCCGTAACGGTACCTGCTTTATCGGCTTCGATTTGGTTCATCATTTTCATCGCTTCAACGATGCATAGTGTGTCACCGACTGAAACACTTTGACCGACTTCGATGAAGGATTTTGAATCTGGACTTGGTGAGCGGTAGAAAGTACCGACCATTGGCGAAAGTACTTGGTGACCTTTTGGCGCTACAGGCGCGGCGGCTTCAGCCGTTGGCGCAGGGGCAGCGACTGGCGCGGCTTGTTGTGCTGGCGCTGGTGCAGCGTAATGCATCTGAGCCATCTGTACTGGCGCAGTGTTACGACTGATGCGTACCGATTCTTCACCTTCAGAGATTTCTAGTTCAGAAATGCCAGATTCTTCTACCAGTTCGATAAGCTTCTTGATTTTACGAATATCCATCTTTTCTTTCTCTTTATCTTGTGAATACGTCAGCCCTTAAGGTTGGGCCGTAGAGTGTTTGTTTGTCGTTGATCGTATGTGGGTTATTTTGCCTGTAGCGCTTTTATGGCAGCTGCAAGAGCAAATTCATAACCTTGTGCACCTAACCCGCAAATCACCCCTTGCGCCTTATCCGACAGATAGGAGTGGTGGCGAAAAGGTTCACGTGCGTGAACGTTGGATAGATGCACTTCAATAAATGGGATGGCGACACCCAATAACGCATCGCGCAGTGCCACACTGGTGTGCGTCAATGCGGCGGGATTAATGATGATGAAGTCGACCTTGCCGTAAGCGGCATGGATGGCTTCGATCAGCTCATATTCGCGGTTCGATTGAAGATGTTCTAACTCAATATCTGCTTTTTGCGCTTGTTCGCGTAATGTCTCGACAATGTGCGCTAAGGTGTCAGAACCATAATGTGCAGGTTCACGTAGCCCTAACAGGTTAAGATTTGGCCCATTTAAGACCAGAATGCGAGATTTAGCAGTCATTGTGTCGACATCTCCCTATATCGTGAAAAGAATATCAATATTCCCATATAATCTTAATATAAGAGTAAATTTTTCGTAAAAAATTCCCTGTATTTAAGAAATTGCCCCAGATTATAGCTAATTCAGCGCAAATGGCAGCAATTTACTGGTCTTATCAGATAGTTTGCCCATTTAATTTTGTAACCGAGTTAACAGAATAAGAATTAACCATTTAATCATTGTGAGAATAATTTGATGAATAGAAAAAGCCGCCACAGTTGTGACGGCTTGATAACTTAACCTATTTTATTCCTTTCCTATTAGAAGTTGCAGCGGGGTTGGCTACGTTTGCTCACCTCAATCACATGGCTTATCTATGTTCATGGGGGGCACTCACTTGCCGCCTACCTGCAACTTCAAGTCGTTTGGCTATAGGTGGATTGTTGGCTTCAACTAAGCGATTTCAGCTTTTTCAGCAATCAACTTATCGACCACGCTTGGATCGGCGAGGGTAGAAGTATCACCAAGGTTGCTGGTATCTCCAGTCGCAATTTTGCGTAAAATACGGCGCATGATTTTGCCTGAACGTGTTTTTGGTAAAGAGTCGGTCCAGTGCAGTACATCTGGAGTGGCGATTGGGCCAATTTCTTTGCGCACCCAATCTTTCACTTCTTTGTGCAGCTCAGCGCTTGGGTATACTCCATCATTTAAAGTGATATAAGCATAAATCGCTTGGCCTTTAATATCGTGTGGTACGCCGACAATTGCCGCTTCTGCAATTTTATCAAAAGCAACCAAAGCTGATTCAATTTCCGCGGTGCCCATGCGGTGGCCAGAAACGTTTAACACGTCATCCACGCGGCCCGTTATCCAGTAGTAGCCATCCTCATCGCGGCGTGCGCCATCACTGGTGAAATACATACCTTTGAAGGTTGAAAAATAGGTTTGTTCAAAACGGTCATGATCGCCATAAACGGTGCGCATTTGACCCGGCCATGAATCTAAAATAACCAAGTTACCTTCGGCAGCCCCTTCAATGATGTTGCCCATGTTATCGACCAAGGCTGGTTGCACGCCAAAAAATGGCCGTGTGGCCGAACCCGGTTTAAGTGCTGTCGCGCCCGGCAGTGGCGTAATTAAAATGCCACCCGTTTCGGTTTGCCACCATGTATCGACAATCGGTGATTTTTCGTTACCGATGGTTTTGTAGTACCACTCCCACGCTTCTGGGTTAATTGGTTCTCCCACCGAACCCATAATGCGCAAACTGGTGCGTGACGTCTCTTTGACGGCTTCATTGCCTTTCGCCATCAAGGCGCGAATAGCGGTCGGCGCAGTGTAAAGAATGTTGACTTGGTGTTTATCCACAACTTGACTCATGCGGTTGGTGTCTGGGTAGTTGGGAACCCCTTCAAACAGAACGGTTTTTGCACCATTGGCCAAAGGACCGTAAACCAAGTAGGTGTGGCCAGTGATCCAGCCCACATCGGCGGTACACCAAAACACTTCGCCCGGCTGATAGTCAAACACATATTTGAAGGTCATCGCCGCGTAAACAAGGTAGCCACCGGTTGTGTGCAGCACACCTTTGGGTTTACCCGTTGAACCCGAGGTGTAGAGGATGAAGAGGGGATCTTCGGCTTTCATGGCTTCGGCTGGGCAGTGGTCGGAAGCTTTTGCGGTTGCTTCATGCCACCACACATCGCGATGTTCGTGCCAGTCAATTTGGCCACCAGTGCGTTTAAAGACGATCACTTTGCTGATGTTTTTCACTTCAGGGTGGGTCAAGGCTTCATCGACGTTTTTCTTCAAGGGCACAGCGCGACCGCCACGTACACCTTCGTCGGCAGTGATGACTATTTTGGAATCGGAATCAATGATGCGACCGGAAAGGGCTTCCGGTGAAAAGCCACCAAACACCACAGTATGCACTGCGCCTATTCGAGTACAAGCGAGCATCGCAACGGCTGCTTCTGGCACCATTGGCATGTAAAGACAGACCACATCTCCTTTGCGAACTCCTTGATCTTTTAACACATTAGAAAAGCGACACACTTGTTGATGGAGTTCTTTAAAGGTGAGGGTTTTATCGTCAGCCGGATCGTCACCTTCCCAGATAATCGCCACTTCATCACCACGAGTGGCAAGGTGGCGATCGATGCAGTTGGCGGAGACGTTTAATGTGCCATCTTCAAACCAGCGAATATCTACATGGCCAGTATCAAACGAGGTTTGTTTCACTTGAGTGAAAGGCTTAATCCAATCCACAATCTTGCCGTGTTCACTCCAGAAGCCTTCTGGGTCGGTCACTGATTGTTGGTACATCGCTAGGTAAGTGTCATTATCCGCATGTGTTTTGGCTTTGATGTTCTCTTTTACCGGATAAACGTGGGCTTCACTCATTGCTTTTCTCCTTGTGAATTCGAACAATTTCCCTGTTGATTGGCGATCAAATTGCGCTGAAAGGAAAATCTGTATGTGGGTAACTGTCAGTCAGAGTGCGATTTTCTACAATTAGACTTTAGGATGAGTGTGGGGTAAGTGCTAGCGCGAGTAAGGTGCAACAAAGGGAGGCAGGTCACCTTTGGTCAAGCGTACAAACACTAATGCCGCGGCGATGGCATCTTGCAGCGCGTCGTGTTTATCCTGCATCGGCAAGTCAAGATGGCGACAAATCGCCTCTAAGCTGAGGTCGATGTACGCGTTCGGCAGCATTCTCTCTAACTGATCATGATAGATTTGACTTACTTCGATGAGGGCATTGGGCAGTGGAAAGCCTAAATGTCGCCGGCAAGCGAGGTCGAGGATTTTTTTGTCATAACGAATGTGATAGCCCACTAAAGGTCGGTTGCCGATAAAGTCTAATAGGTGAGTGATGGCCTCTTGCTCGTCGATGCCATCGACCAGATCTTGATGGCGAATTTTGTGGATTTTGACTGAACCCGAGTCGAGCGATTGTGGCGCGCTCAAACGCACTTCAAATGGCTGGCTGGTTAAAATGCGGTTGTCGATGATTTTGGTGGCGGCAATCGTCACTAACTCGGCGCGATTCGGGTCAAGGCTGGTGGTTTCGCAATCGAGCGACACATATTCCCCTTGCATCGGCGTCGCAAACAACGGCTGATAAGGCGAGTCTTTCAGCTTGTGAAACCAATAATGGCGTGTAAACCAATTCAATTGTTCGCCTCCACTATTCGCGAATTTGATAGTGATAGCCAAGCCACTGCTTGAATTTTTTCACCACGTGTAAACTGTGCCTGAGCAGGTCACGCTCGGTTCGGTCGAGCTGTTTTAAATCGAGTTTATTGGTGCTGTGTTGATTGCTCAGTTGCTGAGCTAAGCGCAATTTAAAGAACTGTTTGAGCGCTTCACTGAGATTATCGGCGGTTTCTTTTTCCAAAACCCGTTGCTCTACTAGCACCTCGATGCGTTCAAAGGTGTTGTTTTGTTGAACTTGATGTTCAAGGCTTAGGGCGCGAATGCCATGCACAATCGGGAAAATGCCACCTTGTTTAATATCTAAGCCAGATTTGGAGTGTTTTACGGTGCCAAACAGCGTGAGTGGTACAGAAAAGCTCAGCGCGGGGCGAGTAAACTCCATCAAAATCAATTCTTGGTCGGCCATTAAATGGCTCAAGTGATGTTTAATAGGGGCCAATAAGTGTTTGTTGCCCGCGACGGCGTGTGCGTCGGCCATGATCGCAATGTCCATCACTTGCTCGGGTTTGGCCGCTTTTACCCATTGGCTAAGCGTGGTTTTCCACTCAGTTTGGCTTTTGACCCATTTGGGATTATTGACCATCACATTGCCCGGACAAAGCGGATAGCCGAGCTGCTGTAAGGTGTGGGTGAGCGTGTCCATGACCACACCCATTTGATGCCACTGCAAGCCATCTTTGATGATCAGCGCGTTATCTTGGTCGGTTTTGAGGATCTGCTCTCCACGGCCTTCGGAGCCGAGTACGATCAAGCAGCAGTGATCATGCAGCGCGGGTGGCACAACCAAATGAAAGGCTTTTTCGATGATCTGTTCATTGACTGCTGAAATCAGCTCCATAATAAAACGAGTGCGAATGCCATTGTTGATTAGGCTTTCAACCAGTTGCCGCTGTTTGTTGGAGGCGAGAGCTAACTCTTCCACGCAGTTGGCGCGAGCAATACTTAACGTCAGCACGTGAGAATGAGTGGAGAAAGCACTGAGAATTTGTGTCATGTCCAGCATGCCAACCGCTTGATGGCCATCACACACCATCACTCGTTTTATGCGGTTGCGCGTCATGGCAATCATCGCATTAAACAGAAAATCGCCATCGTTGATGTGCAGCACAGGAAAGGTAGCAATTTCCCCAACAGGGGTATCGAGCGGGTGGTTATCGAGCATAACGGAATGCAGCATATTGGTGCGCGTGACGATAGCATAAGGGTGCGCGCTGGGGTTTTCGATTAAGCGTTGATCATGCTCGGCAAGACGAACTAAGGCCGCATCAACTCCGTTATCGCGTAATTGCTTGGTCACTTGGTTGAGCGGTTGATCTGGGCTTAAAATCATCGGTGGATGGTAAATTGAGTCATCCACCTTAGTTAAAATAAATTCGGCTAAATTCTTTTGCTGGTGTGCCACATCAAGCAGAGCTTGGCGTTTGGCGAGGTTATTGTCGAAGTAGGCGGCGAACTGACCGTTGTCATTATACAGTTCGAGAAAGACGGCTTTCGGCAGCAGATAGCTCAAGGTGTCTTCCAGCGCCACGTACTGATGCTTGGCTTTTTCTTCAAACAGTGCGCGTACATCAAACATGTCATCGTTGGCGTAGTGAGCAAAAATCTCTTTGCCATCTGGCGAGCGTTCTTCGACCGCGCCTTTGATCAGTACGTGTAGATACACGCTGGGCCTGTCGCTGGCCTGCAGCAGATCGTTGCTACGAAAATACGCCACATCCAAGGATGAGCGAAGTCGCTGTTGCTGCGGCGGTGTTAAGCGGTCAAAGGGCGGTGACTGCATGTTGAATTTGTCAGGCATAACGATCGTCACTCAGAAGAAATTCCTATCTAAGTGTGACAAAAATCGCCACTACCTCCAGACGACTTTGGTCTAATGAGTGATATGACCCGCAAGGTTGTGAATAAGGAAACAGATTTATCAGTAAACTTCCCTTTTTAGAATCTTAAACTGCCTGCATAATACGGCGGTTTTCTCTCCCTCGTTTTGTTCAGGATGAATCATGCTTAACCCCTCTCCATATGGTTGGATATCGCAGTACTTTATTGGTTTCTTCTTTGCGTATGGCGTTTACTTGCCATTTTGGGCGCTGTGGTTTGAAACCCAAGGTGTGTCTGCAACCGATATCGGCGTATTAATCGGTATGGGCTTTGCTACGCGTTGCGTCGCTAATTTGGTGATTACGCCGCGTATCCATAAGGCCGAGCTTCTTCTACCAGCACTGCGTTGGTTAAGTTTGGCGGCGTTTTTATTTATTGGTTTTCACTTCTTTACGGGCGGCAGTTTCTGGCTGATGGCGTTAGCTACTGTGTTGTTTAACCTTTGCTGTGGCCCCGTGGTGCCGCTATCTGATGCGATGGCTAACTATTATGCACGCTTAAAAATGCTCGATTATGGTCGCACTCGCTTATGGGGGTCGGTGGCTTTTATCGCTGGTTCTACTGTGGTTGGCGTACTTGTGGCACGTTATGGTTCTGACATGATCCTCTACACCGCCTTGGCTGGGGTGTTTGTTTCACTATTGATTAGCTTGCGCAATCCCAACCCAATGCCCGTGACGGTTGGTGATGCACATGCCGTCCGACCTAAACTGACGCAGTTATTGCGTGAGTGGCCAGTGATAAAATTCTTGATTTTAGCGGCGCTAATACAGGGCAGTCACGCGGCGTATTACAGTTTCAGTTCGATTCACTGGAAAGCGGCGGGGCATTCGGAAGAGCTGATTGGCTATTTATGGAGTTTAGGGGTTGCCGCTGAAGTCGCGGTATTTGCGCTCAGCAAACGCCTTTTTTCAGGCTGGTCACTACGCACATTATTTGTTGTCGCGTCGATTGGGGTTGTGGTGCGTTGGACGTTAATGGCGTCGACCACCGCGCTGCTTGCGCTAGGGACGATTCAACTGCTACATGGGGTGACGTTTGCGATGGCGCATATAGCGGCGATTCAATACATTCAGCACGCACCGCAAAGCAAAATGGTGGCTATGCAAGCGCTGTATAATGCCATTCCACTTGGGGCATTTATTGCTTTGATGACCACCTTGAGTGGCTGGGGTTATGAACGCTGGGGCGCTAATGTATTTTGGGCGATGGCGGCAATGGGCATCTTGGCGCTGTTGATTAAAGTCGAACCCACATCATCCAATGAGTCAGGTACTGAGGTAATGAAATCAGCGCCTGAAGCACAGAATTAACCTTAACTGATTGAGATTAAAAATTATCCTTAGTTAAATGAAGCCTCTTCTTTGAAGAGGCTTTTTTGAACCGATAAGGATATCAAATGCAAGGATGGATCGTCGTTCCCGTTTCGCTCGCTTACTTAGGCGTGCTGTTTCTCGTCGCTTGGTATGGTGATAGGCAAAGCCAATGGCTGGCGAAATGGCGACCGTGGATCTACAGCTTATCGATCGCGGTTTATTGCACCTCTTGGACTTTTTACGGCACTGTCGGTCAAGCGGCTAGCAACCCTTGGTCATTTCTGCCTATCTACATTGCGCCTATTTTAGTGTTTACCCTTGGCTGGCGTATGTTGGCGCGGCTGATTTTGATCGCGAAGCGCGAACATATTACCTCCATCGCCGATTTTATTGCTGCTCGCTACGGAAAATCGCAAGGATTAGCGGTAACCGTAACTTTGATTGCCGTGGTGGGCATTTTACCTTACATCGCCTTGCAACTGCGCGGCATCACTATGGGGCTTGAGATTGTCGCCCCCAACCTCGCTACGCAATTTGGTTATCAGAATTATCACGTCTCGTGGTTTGTGGTCGCGGCTTTAGCGCTATTTACTATGCTGTTTGGTACACGGCATATTGATAACACCGAGCACCACCGCGGCATGATGATGGCGATTGCATTTGAATCGATTGTTAAATTGGTCGCTTTTTTAACCGTGGGCGGTTTCATCATTTATCTGGCTTCAAGCCGTGAAACGGTTGATCTAAGTGCGATTGCCCAGCAGACGTATCAAGCGCCCAACTGGCCAACGCTGTTGATCCACACCGTATTAACCATGATGGCGATCATCTGCTTACCGCGTCAGTTTCATACCATGGTGGTAGAAAATGAACGCGCGCAAGATCTACACACGGCGCGCTGGTTATTTCCTCTTTACCTGACTTTGATGGGGTTATTTGTTCTACCTATTGCATGGGTTGGGCAAAGTTTGTTAAGCGGCAGCCCTGCCGATACTTATGTACTCAGCGTGCCTATGTCGGTGGGCGCAGAGCAGATAGCGTTACTGGCGTTTTTAGGTGGCACATCAGCGGCCAGCGGCATGGTGATTGTCTCGACCATCGCATTGGCTATCATGGTTTCTAATGATTTGGTGATGCCGCTTCTGCTGCGCCGCATGCGTTTAACTCAGCGCAACTACCGTCATTTATCAGGGTTGTTGCTCAACATCCGTCGCGGGTTGATTCTATTGCTACTGCTTGGCGCTTGGGGTTTTTATCAGGCGTTGGATGCGATTGGTTCTTTATCGGCGATCGGTTTTCTCTCATTTGCGGCGATTACCCAATTTGCCCCTTCATTGATTGGTGGCATGTACTGGCGTGAAGGCAACCGTAAAGGCGTTTATGTTGGATTGGCGGTCGGTTTTACTGTGTGGCTAGTAACCTTAATGAGCCAAACCGACATGCTGGCGGGCGATGCACAAACTAACGTTCTGTTATGGATGATCACCCCGCCGGATTGGTTGGTGCAGATGGGGCTGAAAAACTCAGATTGGGGCATGATGCTCAGTGTTGCACTCAACACATTCTGCTACGTTGTTGTCTCTATGGTGACTCGTCCGAGTTTGAGTGAGCGTTTACAATCGGCCTCTTTTGTCGGTACGCCGCTGCCTGAGAGTGAGAATCTCAGCTTGTATCAAAGCCGCGTGACAGTGGCTGAGCTTGAAATGTTGGCCGCTCGTTTTGTGGGGCGCACTCGCGTTCGCACTGCTTTTCGCCAATATTGGAGCCAGCAGAGAGAGACGTTACTACCTAACCAACAAGCGCCATCTACCTTAATCCGTCATACAGAAAGAGTGCTGGCGGGGGTGTTTGGTGCTTCTTCGGCCAAATTGGTGCTCACTTCCGCGCTGCAAGGACGCAACATGCAGCTTGAGGAAGTGGCGACCATTGTTGATGAAGCATCCGAACTGTACGACTTTAGTCGCGGCTTATTGCAAGGGGCCATTGAGCATATTGGTCAAGGAATTACCGTGGTCGATAAAAAGCTGCGGCTGGTGGCGTGGAATCAACGCTATCTCGAACTGTTTGAATTTCCCGCTGGGCTGATTCAAGTGGGGCGGCCGATTGCGGATGTGATACGGCACAATGCGCAACACGGATTGTGTGGCCCTGGTGACCCTGAGGATCACGTGCGGCGGCGGGTGTATCACCTTGAGCAAGGAACCAGACATACTTCGGCGCGTATTCGCCCTGATGGACGAGTTATTGAAGTGCAAGGCAACCCGATGCCTGGCGGCGGGTTTGTGATGAGCTTTAGCGACATCACCGTTTTTCGCGAGGCGGAGCAGGCATTAAAAGAGGCCAATGAAACCTTGGAAGAGCGCGTGCACCAACGCACCCTAGAGCTTGAAACCCTTAATAAACGTTTGGTGGCGGCAACTCAAAAATCAGACCAAGAATCGCAATCAAAATCGCGCTTTTTGGCCGCTGTCAGCCACGATTTAATGCAGCCGTTGAACGCTGCGCGCCTGTTTGCCTCTTCGCTCTCGGAGGTGGCCAAAGAGACGGAAGTGAAAACGTTGGCGGGTTATATAGAGAGTGCTCTGGGCGCGGCTGAAGATCTGATTGGTGATTTGCTGGATATTTCACGTTTAGAGTCCGGTAAGCTCGATGTGCATTCTCATAGCTTTGCTATTAATGATGTATTTTCGAATCTTAACGCTGAATTTAGCGCCTTAGCTAAGCAGCAAGGGATTGATTTTAAAGTGATCCCATCCTCGCTCTATGTGATGTCTGACCCTAAATTATTACGTCGCGTGGTACAAAACTTTCTCACTAACGCGTTTCGCTACAACCCTAAAGGTAAAGTGGTACTGGGTGTACGCCGAGTGCGAGATCAGGTCAGGATTGATGTTTGGGATAATGGCATTGGTATCGAGCAAGATAAGCAGCAAGAAATCTTCGAAGAGTTTAACCGTGGTAGCCAAGTCCGTTCTGACCAAGGTTTGGGGCTCGGTTTAGCGATTTCAAAAGGCATTGCATATGTGCTGGGTCATGAAATTTCGATGCGCTCTTGGCATGGAAAAGGCAGCGTGTTTTCGCTCTCTTTGACGCGCGCTGAAGCTGTCAAACAGGCTCCGACCCTGGCGATAGAGCAAGGTATCTCATCTGATCTCAATCATCTGCGCGTACTGTGTGTGGACAACGAAGCTGATATTTTAGTCGGCATGAACGATCTGCTCGCAAGGTGGGGGTGTGATGTCAAAGTAGCAGCGGACTTACTGCAAAGCCTGAAAGCATTAGAAAACAATTGGTTGCCTGATGTTATTTTGTCGGATTACCGCTTAGATAATGGTCGCACTGGTTTAGAAGTGTTGCAGCAGTGTCGCTTGCGGCTTGGAGATAGCTTTGAAGGGGTCCTCATCAGTGCTGATCGTACTGAAGAGATGATGGATGCGATTAAATCCAATGGCTTTAGCTTTATTCCCAAACCGATAAAACCACTCAAACTGCGCGCGCTGTTGAATCGAGTCAGTTAAGCATGCAGCATAAAGCCGATGCGTGGGCATCGGCTTTATGGTTGTTATCACACTTCACTGCGGAGCGAACATCGAGCATGACGCTCGCAGGTGAAGATTAATGGTCGTGAGCTTGACCCGCGCCTTTCGGGAAGCGGATAGATTCCACCATTTCTTGCACTTCGGTTGGAACTTCTGCGGTAAATTTATTCACCACAATCGATACCACGAAGTTCAAACACATACCTAGCGTACCAATACCTTCAGGACTGATACCAAACAACCAGTTATCTGGCGTGCTGGCTGCCGGGTTAATGAACTTGAAGTAGATGATGTAGGTTGCGGTAAAGATAATCCCTGCCACCATACCTGCGATAGCGCCTTCTTTATTCATCTTCTTATAGAAAATGCCCAAAATAATGGCCGGGAAGAAGGAGGCGGCTGCCAAGCCGAAGGCAAACGCTACCACCTGAGCCACAAAACCCGGTGGGTTAATGCCTAGGTAACCAGCACCCACAATCGCAATGATGGCGGCTAAGCGTGCGGCTAACAGCTCTTGTTTATCGGTCATGTTTGGTTTGAAGCCTTTCTTCAATAAGTCGTGAGAAATTGACGTTGAGATAACCAATAAAAGACCTGCAGCTGTCGAAAGCGCAGCTGCTAAACCCCCAGCTGCGAGTAAGCCAACCACCCAGTTTGGCAGTTTTGCCAATTCAGGAGACGCCAATACGATGATGTCACGGTTAATGTTCATCTCGTTGCGCTCATCGCCAGAGTAGAACATACGACCGTCATTGTTCTTATCTTTCCAGCTTACAAGGCCAGTATTCTCCCAGTTCTTAAACCAAGTAGGCGCGTCTGTTGCGGGCACGCCTTGCATGTCTGGGCCATTAATGGTCTCAATCATGTTCACGCGAGCAAAAGCAGCAACACCTGGCGCTGTGGTGTATAGCAAAGAGATGAACAGCAATGCCCAACCTGCTGAGATACGCGCATCACGCACTTTAGGCACAGTGAAGAAGCGAATAATGACGTGAGGAAGACCAGCAGTACCCACCATCAAGGCTGCGCAGATAAAGAACACGTCAACCTTGCTCTTGTTGCCTTCGGTATAAGCGGTGAAGCCGAGCTCTTGAGTTAAGCCATCGAGTTTATCGAGTAAGTAAACATCGGTGCCGGTAATGGTTGAGCCCATACCAATTTGTGGCAGAGGGTTACCTGTCATCATGATCGAGGTGAAAATGGCGGGAACAAGGAAGGCGAAAATGAGCACGCAGAACTGTGCAACTTGCGTATAAGTGATGCCTTTCATGCCACCGAGTACCGCATAGAAAAACACGATCCCCATACCGATGACGATACCAACGTTAATATCCACTTCGAGGAAGCGAGAGAATACCACCCCGACGCCGCGCATTTGTCCCGCAACATAAGTAAACGAGATAAAGATGGCGCAAAATACCGCAACCATGCGCGCGGTTTTTGAGTAGTATCGCTCACCGATAAAATCTGGCACGGTGAACTGGCCAAATTTACGCAAGTAAGGTGCAAGGCAAAGTGCCAATAACACATAGCCGCCTGTCCAGCCCATCAAGTACACGGTACCATCATAGCCAATGAACGAGATGATACCCGCCATTGAGATAAATGAAGCGGCTGACATCCAGTCCGCTGCGGTTGCCATGCCGTTGGCAACAGGGTGAACACCACCGCCAGCAACATAGAATTCACTGGTCGATCCTGCACGGGCCCAAATGGCAATGCCGATATAGAGTGCAAACGTAATACCGACCAGAATAAACGTCCAAGTTTGAATATCCATTTCGTAAACCTCTTAGTCTTCCTGCACGTTGTATTTCTTGTCGAGCGCATTCATGCGCACAACGTAAATAAAGATCAAGGCGACAAAGGTATAGATGGACCCTTGTTGTGCGAACCAGAACCCTAGTTTGAACCCGCCTAAATGAATCGTATTAAGTGCGTCGACGAAAAGAACGCCTGCACCATATGATACCAAGAACCACACTGCCAGCAGTGAGCCCATAATTCCCAAGTTTTCCTTCCAGTAGGCTTGAGCATGTTCGGTTGATTGGAACGCCATGACCTTCTCCTTCGGTTTGCATATCGTAGTGTTAATTTAATGTTACGAAATTAAGATAGCAGTGAAAGGGGGGTGGGTCTGTGCAACTTTAGTCGGGAGGTTGTTTTTTTCAATTCATTGTAACTAAATGAAATTCCTCAATTTAGAAGGTCTTTCTTATGTTGAGTAAATGTTAAATTAGCCAAAAGTATAAGATCATAAGCTCTTGATTGGAAAATCGCTCATGGCGAGTTAACGATTTTTTATGTGGTTGGTTATTCATGCCGCGATAAAAACGATCAATGTTTACATAAAGTTGTCTTAAAAACGGATTAAACTAAGGCACAATGGAACGCGTATTTATGTTGGTTATTCAATCAATAATAATTAAATCAATAAGGAAGGAATATGGATGCAATTGCTATCAATGGTTTTTTTCTCGTAGGTGCTTTGCTGATTGCATTAAGTGTGTTGTTAAGTCCAGTCTCTTCTAAGTTAGGAATTCCTATTCTGCTCGTTTTTTTATTGGTGGGTATGTTGGCTGGGGAGGATGGCCCCGGTGGCATCTTATTTGATAATTATCCGATTGCTTATTTAGTCAGTAACTTAGCGCTTGCCATTATCTTATTGGATGGCGGCATGCGTACCCGTGTTGCCAGTTTTCGGATTGCCTTTTGGCCGTCAGTTTCGTTAGCGACGTTTGGGGTGGCGATCACCACCATTCTCACTGGCTTGATGGCGGCATGGCTGTTTAATTTGGAATTACTGCAAGGTATTTTGGTGGGAGCGATTGTTGGTTCAACCGATGCGGCAGCGGTTTTTTCCCTGCTTAAAGGGAGAAGCTTGAATGAGCGCGTCGGTTCAACGTTAGAGATTGAATCGGGCACTAACGATCCAATGGCGGTGTTTTTAACCGTGACATTAATTGCGGTACTGGGTAGCCAAGGCGATGATCTCAGCGCAGGATTCTTGCTGCTGAGTTTTATCCAGCAATTTGGCCTCGGGGCTTTATTTGGATTGGCCGGAGGTTGGCTGCTCTGGAAGCTGATTAATAGCAATCAACTTCCAGAAGGGCTCTACTCCATTTTGGCCATCAGTGGCGGTTTGATTATCTTTGCGCTGTCCAATTCACTCGGCGGCAGTGGTATTTTATCCATCTACTTGACAGGTTTACTGTTGGGCAATAAACCGACCCGTTGCCGCTATTCCATTTTGAACGTACTGGATGGGATGACGTGGCTTAGTCAAATTGGTATGTTCTTGGTGCTTGGGTTATTGGTCACACCTTCTGAATTGCTGGCCATTGCGGTGCCGGGCTTTGCGCTCGCCTTTGGTATGATTTTGTTTGCGCGCCCCATTTCTGTATGGATTGGTTTATTGCCATTCAAAGCATTTACTGCGCGTGAAAAGTGGTTTATCTCTTGGGTTGGACTGCGCGGCGCTGTGCCCATTATTTTAGCGGTTTTCCCAATGATGGCCGGTTTACCGAATGCGCAGCTCTATTTCAACTTAGCCTTCTTCGTGGTGATGGTGTCGCTAGTGGTACAAGGGGGAACCTTGATGAAAGCGGCCGCTTTGGCTCGCGTTGAACTACCGCCCAAACCTGAGCCAATTTCACGTACCGGTGTTGAGATATACCCGTGCAGCGAATGGGAAATGTTGGTCTATAAACTCAAACAAGATAAATGGTGTATTGGTGAGCCATTACGCAATCTCTCTATGCCTGAAGGAACACGTATTACCGCTGTGTTTCGTGACGAGCAACTGCTTCACCCATCGGGCAGTACCAAGTTGCAAGAGGGCGATGTCTTGTGCGTGTTAGCACAGGAGAAAGATCTCGAATCACTGAGCAACCTATTTAGTGAAGCGCCAGAAAAAGCCTCGTTAGAGCGCTTCTTTGGTGACTTCTTTTTGGATGTGGATGCAAAACTCGTTGATGTCGCAGCCTATTATGGTTTGACGATTGAGCACCTCAATCAAGAGATGACGCTCAACGATTTGCTGATCCAAGAGCTCGGAGCCACACAAGTACTGGGTGACCATTTTGAATGGCAAGGTCTGTATCTGGTCGTGGCGGACGTGGCCGATTGGCAAGCAACCAAAGTCGGTTTGCGATTACCTTTAGAAGAGACGTTAGATGAAGCGAGCGAGTAGCCGACTACTCGCCCAACTCATTGAGTAAAATTACTGCTTGAGTACGGTTTTTAACCCCAAGTTTACGGAAAATAGCCGTCATGTGCGCTTTGATGGTTGCCTCAGAAACATTAAGCTCATAGGCGATTTGTTTGTTGAGTAGCCCATCAGAGAGCATGCCTAATACTTTGTATTGTTGCGGGGTTAAGGCGGCAATTTTCTTGGTTAAATCATTGCATGCGGCGTGATTGGCAATTAGCCCTTCAGGGAAAAATGGGTCACCGGCTAGGACTTGATTGAGCGCCGAGATCAGCGCGCGCATGTCACTCGATTTAGGAATAAAACCAAAGGCACCGTGGCTTTTTACTTGCGCCACCACCGAAGGTTCTTCACTGGCTGAAATCACCACAATCGGTAAATCAGGGTATTCGGCTCGCAAGTGAATGAGCCCTGACATCCCATTTGCGCCTGGCATTTTGAGATCCAACAGCAGCAAATCCACATCGCTCTGTTTGGTTAATAAGGCTAACAGGGCATCTAGCGAATCCGCTTCCAATAAATTGGCACCGCTTATCGCCATATGCACCGATTGAAATAGCGCATTGCGAAACAGAGGGTGGTCGTCAGCAATGATGATGGTGTAGGTCGAATCCATGACGTTTTACACTTTTAGCAATGTCGTTAAATCGATTATTGACCGCGATCTCTCGCTGAACAATCTTTATACGCTAAAAGTCTGAACTGTATCCACTTTTTGTCTGATACTTAGTAGTGACTGAGCCTGATCTGAGAGTGGTGCATGCCAAGCGGTTCGAGAAGAAGTGATGGCGTTCACGCGCCATTATTGCCGACTGTTGCAATGGCTTGCTCAAACAGGCGGCAATAACGGGTAAACCTTAAAGCTGGTGGGCGGTGAGGTGCGCTAAAAAGCGATCGGCTGGCATAAAACCGCTGATACGTGCGTTTGAAACCCGTTCACCTTGCGCATTCCAAAAATCAATCGTCGGTAACCCTAGCACGTTCATCGCCTTGAGTAGCTCAATATCTTGTGGCTGATTTTTGGTGACGTCCGCTTGCAATAACACAAAGTTTTGCAGTTTCTGCGCGACCTCTTGCTGATGGAAAGTGTACTTTTCAAACTCTTTACACGCCACGCACCAGTCGGCGTAGAAATCGAGCATGACGGGTTTGCCTGCTAATTTGGCTTGGCTCAACTGCAAGTTGAGCTCAGCAATATTATTCACCCGAATGAACTCGACATGGCTACGGCTTGCTAGGTTGGTTTGTTCTGGCTTAAACCACACATCCAACGCAGGTTGCGCTGAAGCAAACAGACCCAATACCGCAATAATGCCAACCATGCTCTGTTTCCAGCCACCAAACGGCAAGCTGTTTTTACAATGATAGAGCCAACCAAACGCGGCGATCCCAAGCGCGGACCAGAGCGCCGTTGACCACACTGGTGGTAATAAGCGTTCAAGTAAGAAGATCGGCGCAGCCAGTAAAATAAAGCCAAATAGTGTTTTGACTCTCTCCATCCAGCCACCGGCTTTAGGGAGTAGTTTGTTACCAAACACGGCGACCAAAATCAGCGGAATCCCCATGCCCATTGCTAAGGCATACAGTGCAATCGCCCCCGTGAATAGGTCGCCACTTTGTGCGACATACAGCAGCGCACCAGAAAGAGGCGCGGTGGTGCACGGTGAGCAAACCAAACCGGAAATCGCGCCCATGGCAAACACGCCAATACTGTTCCCGCCTTGCTGCTTATTACTCAGGCTGTTTAGCCACGTCTGCACTTTGCTTGGCAGTTGTAAGGTATAAACGCCAAACATCGACAGGGCGAGTAGCACAAATAGGGTACTGAGGCCAATCAGTACATAAGGGTGCTGCATCGCGGCTTGAAATTGTAACCCAGCCGAAGCGACGACTAGGCCAAGCACGGTATAAGTGAGCGCCATACCTTGCACGTAAATAAACGATAAAATCAACGCACGCTGTTGTGAAAGTTGACCACGACCAAGCACGATACTGGTGAGGATCGGGTACATCGGGAGTACGCAAGGGGTAAAGGCGAGGCCAACGCCAAGTGCTAAAAAGAGCAGCGGTGTCCACCAAGAATCGGCGAGGCGGCTTGCTAGCCCGTCTTGTTCAGCCACGGGCGCTTTTGGCGAATCTGTTTCGCTTTTCGCTACATTGGCCGCCGTGTTGTTGTCAGAGCGAGTATCGCTTGCCACAGCTTGAAGGTCGATAATTCGCGTTTCTGGTGGATAGCAAAAGCCCGCTTTTGCACACCCTTGGTACTGGATAATTAATTTGGCGTTCGCTGCTGCACTGAGGAGCGGTATGTCGACAAACAGTGGCTCAGTATAAATCTTCACATCACCAAAAAATTCATCGTGATATGGCTGACCATCGAGCATCTCGATTTCACCAAGCTGCGCATTTTCGGCGCTGATACTGATCCGATCTTGGTAGAGGTAATAGCCCTGCTTGACCTGCCAATCTAAGAAGATCTGCTTACCTTGCTGCTCGGCATAAAAAGGAAACGCTTGGTCAACTGGGACAAATTGATTGTCGGCTGAGGCCAAACCGAGGTTGTTACCACTATTGAATGGATTGTCATTGCCGAAGACTGCCAACGCAGGTTGGGAAAGTGTCAGCAGAGCTAGCAGTACAAAGGAAAAGAGTAGGCGCATACAAAAATCGAGTCTTCATTAGGTGAGTGTCATCTTAACCCAATCAGACCGCTTTTCGGCGCAATAAGTTTCACAGTGATGGAAAAATCGTCGCTGATGAGGCAGTGAAGCGAGAAAAGCCAAGTGAGGTTGTGGACCTCACTTGGCTGGGCGATGGGGGTTAAGCGACACCTAGGCGAGTTTTCACCACTGCTTCACACGCTTCAATATTATTGATGTCTTTGGGAATAATAAGCACAGTGTCATTACCACCGACCGTTCCTAAAATCTCAGTGTGGGGATCAATATCAACCAATCGTGCGACTAATTGAGCACTTCCAGGATGAGTTTTCACCACCACAGTGGATTGATTGTGAGTGATAAACTCAATTTGTGAGGCGATAGATGACTCAACACGCACTGGCGCGGTTTCGACCGTAATGCAGTACACTTTTTTGCCGCACGCATTTTGCACTTTCACCACACCAAGTTGGGAAAGCAAGCGTGACACAGTGGATTGGCTAATGCCTTCGTAGCCGAGCTCTATTAGCCTGAGTCGTAGCTCATTTTGGTTAGCAAAACTTTGTTGTTGTAGGATTTTTTTACAAGCGGAAGCTAACGTTTTGTCATCGGTTTGCATTGCGCCGTGGGGGATTTTTCTGTTCACGGGCGGTTCCTTTTATACACGCTACTGCGTCTGGGGTATCGGTGATCCTTACCATGCCAGCACACTCCCAAAGCCATAGAGTGTGAGTTCACGTTATGTTTAACGCCAATGGCGCAACGGTTGAGCATTGCTCTTTTCCCCCTCTATAAGTGGTGGGGGATTATGATTGATGCCTGTAGCTTAACATTAATCAATGTGTCGCTTTTTGCGGGGGATCACCAAATAATAAACTAGATTACCGATTGATTTTTGGCGTTTTATGCTGATTTAATGGAATAATATGCATGGAAATATGCAAGATTCGGAAGTTGTCCAGCGCCGAGTTAGGACGCTGGAGGCTAGCAGGGCTGTAAACGCGATGGATGCGCGCTTAGTGCTGTTTTAGCAACGTTCAGTCATGATTTCGCGCGAGAATACTTTCTCACAATAGTGGCATTTGAGATGCACATTCTCTTGTTTGAGCTGCACTTTAAAGCGGCTCTCGACAGGCTCGCCATGAGAGATGCAGTTGCTGTTTGGGCAACGAAATACGCTGTCAATTCGTTCTGGTAAAGTGAGGGTCAGTTTGTTGACCACTTTATACTCTTCAATTTGATTGACGGTGGCTTTCGGGGCATACAGTGCTAATTGGTTCGCTTGCTCTTTGGTGAGATAAAGGTTTTCTATTTTAATCAGATCTTTATTACCTAACGCAGAAGAGGGTAGGTTTAGGCCAATCGTCACACGTTGATTGGTTTCATTTAACTTAAACAAAGAGAGAATTTTGATCCCAAGGTTGGCAGGGATATGGTCAATCACGCTACCGTTACGAATCGCTTCAACTTGCAATTGGGTCTCTTTTACCATGATGTTATCTCCTACTTATAAGGTTGGGTTAAGAACAAGGGCTAATAAAGCTTCACGCGCATAAACGCCGTTTTCGGCTTGTTGGAAATAATAGGCGTAAGGTGTTTTATCGACATCGGTGGTGATTTCATCGACCCGAGGCAGTGGGTGCAGCACTTTTAAATTGTGGCGCGCTTCTTTTAATGTTTCTGCGGTTAAGATGTAAGCCGATTTCATGTGCGCGTATTCGGATGCATCAAAGCGCTCTTTTTGTACGCGCGTCATGTACAGCACATCCAGTTCAGGCACGACCTCTTCAATGCTGGCGTGCAAACTGAACGCAATGCCAGCCTCTGAGAGCTCTTCGCAAATGTAATCTGGCATCGCCAGCACTTCTGGGGCGATAAAAAAGAAACGTACATTGTTGAATTTCGATAAGGCTTGGGTGAGCGAATGGACGGTGCGGCCATATTTTAAGTCGCCGACGAACGCGACGTTAAGGTTATCGAGCCTGCCTTGCGTTTCATAAATGGAAAACAGATCGAGCAAGGTTTGGGTTGGATGTTGGTTAGCACCATCACCACCGTTGACTACGGGGACGCCGTTGGAAAACTCAGAGGCTAAACGTGCAGCGCCTTCTTGTGGGTGGCGCATGACAAATGCATCGACATAAGAGGAAATAACTTGCACCGAGTCAGCTAAGGTTTCCCCTTTCTTGGCAAGTGACGTATTGCCGCCATTATCAAAACCAATCACTGTGCCGCCTAGGCGCTGCACTGCCGTTTCAAACGACAAACGGGTACGTGTAGAAGGTTCAAAGAAGCAGCTTGCTACTACTTTATTTTTGAGAAGTTCAGGGTTTGGTTCCGCTTTAAGCCTTGTTGCGGTTTCAACAATCAGCTCCAGTTCCGCGCGGCTCAGTTCTGGAATGGAAATGATGTGCTTGTTAAATAACGAATGCGCCATAACGTGTCTTCCCTCTGTATGGTTCGCTTTGGCTACTAGCCTTTGCGAAATTTTGCTTAAAAAAAAAGCCCCCTAAAATAGGAGGCTTCAATAACGTTCAGAACAGAAAAACAAAACAGCTAACTCGACCGGCGCCGGGTGTAATGGATGGCGTTGATGGGGAGTGCTGCGGTTCATTTTCTGCTCCGTTTAGACAAATTGCGAAGGATTATACGGACAAAAAACACGCTGGCAATACTCTTTGGAAAATATCCAGAAAATGGATTTTTATGCGAAATTAGCTTGATTTCGATGCTATTTACTACGCGTTTACAGCTAAAGCATAAGTGCGATTTGTGAGTGTTATTGACTGAAAAAAAATGCGAGCTTTATTCAAGCTCGCATCGATTCAACATCAAAGAGATGAAGTAGACGATTCATCGCCTACATTCATTATCTACTATTCGTTACCTAAGTTAGCTACCCTAAGTTAGTTACCTAAGGTGGCCACCATCACGGCTTTGATGGTGTGCATACGGTTTTCAGCTTCATCGAACACGATGGAATGCTCAGATTCAATCACTTCATCGGTCACTTCAACGCCTTTGGCAAGCACTGGGTAGTTTTTCGCAAGCTCTTTGCCAACGGTGGTATCTTCGCCGTGGAAAGCAGGCAAGCAGTGCATGAATTTCACATGTGGGTTACCAGTGGCTTTTAACATCGCCATGTTCACTTGGTAAGGCAGCATCAATTCAATGCGCTCTGCCCATGCTTCTTTCGCTTCGCCCATCGATACCCAAACATCGGTGTAAAGGAAATCACAGCCTTGAACGCCTTCTTGAACATCATCTGTGAGCGTTATTTTCGCGCCTGTTTGCTGCGCAATAGTGCGACATTCCGCGACTAATTCTTCGGTTGGCCAGAACGCTTTTGGCGCAACAAGGCGAATGTCCATGCCCATTTTCGCAGCGCCCACCATCAAGGAGTTCCCCATGTTGTTGCGTGCATCACCGAGGTAGGCAAATTTCATTTCATGGAGGCGTTTGCCACGGCCATGTTCGATCATGGTAAGGAAATCAGCCAGAATTTGTGTTGGGTGGAATTCGTCAGTTAAGCCGTTCCATACTGGTACGCCAGCGTAGGCACCAAGCTCTTCAACGATCTCTTGACCAAAGCCGCGATATTCGATGCCGTCATACATGCGGCCTAAGACGCGCGCGGTATCTTTCATCGACTCTTTGTGGCCAATTTGTGAACCTGATGGGCCTAAGTAGGAGACTTGAGCACCTTGGTCAAACGCCGCTACTTCGAATGCACAGCGAGTGCGAGTTGAGGTTTTTTCAAAGATAAGTGCAATGTTTTTGCCTTTGAGACGAGGCTGCTCATAACCGTTGTATTTGGCTTTTTTCAGCTCAAGTGATAGATCCAATAGGTGCTGGATTTCGCGTGGAGTGAAATCAAGAAGTTTTAGAAAGTTACGATTGCGTAAGTTAAAAGCCATGATCTTTTCCTCATTTGCAACGCTTGCTTCTGATGAGAGGGTGGAAGAAAGCGTTACTATTTGTTTAAAGTTAAAAACAGATTCGGTTTATAAAATAAATTTTAAAAACAATGTGTTAGTCACGCGTAATATTGGTACCTGCTGTGCCTTCTAAGATGCGTAGGCCATCTTCTAACGCGCCGATCCCAACGACTTTCCCGCCTTGTTGAATGAATTCGCACGAGGCTTCAATTTTGGGCCCCATAGAACCAGCATCAAATTGATAGTTGGCAAGCTCGCTTGGCGTTGTGCTGCGCAGCGCATGTTGGGTTGGTTTACCCCAATCAAGGTAAACGGCGTCAGCATCGGTCAAAATGAGCAGCGCGTCGGCGTTCAATTGTTTGGCAAGAAAGGCAGCAGACATGTCTTTGTCGATCACTGCTTCTACACCGACTAATTTGCCGTTTTCACGTTTGACTGGAATACCGCCACCACCAGTGCAAATCACTAAATGACCGGCACTGATAAGCTGGGAAATCGCATCATGTTCGACGATGCCTATCGGTTGAGGGCTCGGAACCACACGGCGGAAGTATTGGCCGTCGGGCTTGACTGTCCAGTGGTATTTCTCAGCCAATTCACGCGCTTCTGCTTCTTGATAAACTGGGCCAATCGGTTTAGTTGGGTTGGCAAATGCAGGGTCTTTCGGGTCGACCATCATTTGGGTCAACATGCACGAAATGTTGCGTTCAGGCAGCATGTTTTTGAACTCTTGCATCAACATGTAGCCAATCATCCCTTGAGTTTCACTGCCCAATACGTCGAGTGGGTACGGCGCTACTTTTTTGTATTCGAGACCTTGTAGTGCCAGCAGGCCAACTTGAGGGCCATTGCCATGCACCAGCACCACGTTATAGTGTTTGGCTATTTCGGAAATGGTTTTGACTGCAATTTCAATGTTGCGACGTTGAACATCTGCTTCTAATGGCTGACCACGACGAAGTAGCGCGTTTCCACCTAATGCAACAACAACAGTTTGTTTGCTCATAATTCTATCTCTTCTAAGGTGGGTTGAGGCGTGCAGAGGAAATTTGCCTCAACCCATTTGATTAACCTAAGGGCTAGATACCGTCACGCTCAATTGGGCAGCTCATGCAGCGTGCGCCGCCACGGCCACGGCCCAATTCGTCACCAGGAATAGACAGAACAGTGATGCCTGCTTTATCGTATTTTTCATTGGTATAGGTGTTGCCTTCATAGCCAATCACTACGCCAGGTTTGACGGTTAGGACATTGTTTGCATCGTTCCACTGTTCACGTTCTGCGTTGAAGTTGTCACCGCCCGTTGTGATTAGGTTGAGCTTGTCAACGCCAAGTGCTTTTTCGATGGCGGTAACGAAGTAACCTTCTTCTTTCACGTTCACGGCACCAGACTCATCGCCTGTGAGGCTCCAGCATTTCACATCTTTGCGTACTACTTCTGGGTAAACAGAGAAGGTGTCTTCACGCATGTGTGTCATGACGGTATCTAAGTGCATGCAAGAGCGGTGTTTTGGTAGTTCCATCGCAATGATTTGCTTCGCTTGGCCATGTTTAAATAGGCCCGCAGCTAAGTGTTCAACACCTTGCGCTGTGGTGCGCTCAGACATACCAATCAGTACTGCACCTTTGCCAATCACAAGAACGTCGCCACCTTCAATGGTTGAATTATCGTAATTAATGCTCTCGTCATCACCGAAGTATTTAATGAAGTCTTGGCCCGCAAAGCTTGGATGCCAGCGGTAAATCGCACGCACATGGTTGGTTTCACGTTGACGTGCAGGTTTTGCCATCGGGTTGATTGACACGCCACCGTATACCCAGCAAGACGTATCGCGAGTAAAGAGATGGTTTGGCAGTGGTTCAATGATGAAATCGGTTGGTGCATGCAAGCCTTGCATCATTGAAGAGGATTTCATTGGCATTTCAGCGTAAGACAAACCACCTGTCAGGATTTTTGCCAATTCAAGGTTTGGCAGATCGCTGAGGTAGCAGCGCACGTCATTCGCAAATGTTTTGCCAAGGCGGTAATCCGATACTTGTTGAGTAAGCAGCCACTCTTTTGCGACGGGAACCGCTAGCGTGTCGGCTAATAGATCGGTCAGCAGTAAAACTTCAACACCTTGGTCACGTAGCGTTTGTGTGAACGCATCATGCTCTTTCCCCGCACGCTCTACGGCCAATACATCATCAAACAAAAGGTCGTGACAGTTGGATGGTGTTAAGTGAGTGAGTGAGCGTCTTGGGCGGTGAACAAGAACTCGACGTAATTGACCAATTTCAGAACCAACATATAACTTACTCATAATAGTATCTCTCTTAATTTATATGCATTTATGCCGTTATATTTTTGACATTAAATTCAACTTGTTCTGGATAAATACATAATTATTTCTGTAGGGAATTCAGTATGAATTTATTTATTCACTTCTTTGTTCTGCAATTAATATCACCCTTGGTCTGTATATGTTCTTAGAGGTCCATCACAGAATGATTTATATTGAAATTCGGCTAAAATAATAGTTTTTTAACAATGTTTATGCAGTGTTTATATTGTGAGTGTCATATTTATTACTGCTTTTTTTATGGATGTTCATTCAATTTGAATTTCACTCAGCGCTATTTCATATAGGATCGGTATTTTGGTTGGGAATTTTATGCACCAAAAACCCATCGATAATTCATCGAATGGGTTAAGAATATGCACTTGAAAAGGGTATATAGTTGAATATGAGTCGAAGAAATGGGCTGTGTTAACATAACTTTCTTAATAAAACTTGATCTCACGCAGGCTTTCTAATGTAGATGTTTTGTCTGAATTGGCGTAATAGAGGACGGAAAATGAGAGATGAAATAGCAGGCGATCTGAATTTGGTGATAAAGGAATATAGGTCGCGTTTTATTTAGTCACCAAAAGTGGTTATTTATCCCAGCCGATTGCTATAAAAAAACAAATAGCTATACAAACAAATAGCCATCAAAACTAATGGCTATCTAACGACGTTGAAAGCCATCATTTCCTGATTTGGCTAACCGTATCATGTTTAGAGTTGAGTAGCTGCGCAGCCAAGAGCCTAAGTCGGCCTGCCAATAAAAAAGCCGCAATCATGCGGCTTTTAGAGGGTGTGACGCGGTTTTCACCTACGACATATCGTTCATCAGTTTGGCGCTATAGCATCGCACCTAGGCTGAGAGATAGCATAATGAATACGCACAATATGCCTAACAGTGGTGCGACCCATTTCACCCAGCGAACATAAGGTACACGAGCAATTGCTAAGCCGCCCATCACTACCGCAGAGGTTGGCGTGATGAGGTTGACTATCCCTGAAGCTGATTGGTAAGCCGTGACGACAAGGTCGCGACCAACGCCTGCAAAGTCAGCCAATGGAGCCATGATGGGCATGGTTAATACCGCAAGGCCAGAAGACGAAGGTACAAGGAAAGAGAGAAGAATTTCCAGTAAATACATTACGTTAATAAAAATGACGGATGAAAGGCCAGTAACCATTTGCTCGGCTGAGAACAAAATAGTGTCGGTGATCATCCCGCGGTCCATTATCACCACAATGCCGCGTGCGATACCAATGATCAGCGCTACGCCTAATAGGTCTCGTGCACCATCAATAAAGCTGGTGGTGAATTCCTCTTCACTCATACGAGCAATTAAACCGATAATGATGGTTGCGCCCAAGAACATGGCTGAGATCTCAGCCATCCACCATCCAGCAACAGATACACCATAAATCATCACGCCAAAAGCGGCCGCGAAAATGGTCAAAATAACTTTGCGGGTGGCGGTGAATTCGAGTTTCTCTCCACTTTGGTTGCCAAGGAAGTGAGCTTTGTTCTCTTCGTACTTATCGTACACAATCGATTTACTTTGATCCGCTTGCACCATTTTCGCGTAGCGCATCACGTACAGCACACAGATAACCCAACCGACAGCTAACATTGCTAAGCGCAACATGATGCCATCAGTAAACGGAATGCCCGCTGCGTTGGCCGCAATTACGGTGGCAAACGGGTTGATAGTGGAGCCCAGCGTACCGATACCCGCGCCAAGCAGTACGGTAGCGGCGGCAACCAGTGGGTCAAAACGAGCGGCCATCATCACTGGTACGAGTAAGGTGTAGAAAGGTAAGGATTCTTCCGCCATACCGTAAATCGTACCGCCTGCGGCAAACAGCGCCATCAGGATGGGTATCATCAACTCTTCACGCCCTTCAAGCCGCGCTGTTACGCGTTCAATGCCCGCATCAATCGCACCTGTTTTGGTCACTAGGCCCAAAAAGCCACCAATGACCAAAATGAACAGAGACACGTCAATCGCGGCAGCTTCGTAGCTGTTGTGGTCATAAAAGCCGTCAATCGGTGCCATCAACACATCGATCACCCCTTGTGGGTTACCTTCTGCGTGTTGATAAGTTCCCGCAATAGGCACTTCTTTGCCCAGTTCTTCATTCATGGTGCGCTGATACTGACCGGCAGGCACAATCCAGGTTAAAAGGGCCACAAGAGCAATTAGAATGAAAAGGATGGTGTAAGCGGAAGGAAACTTAAAGTTAGCAAAGAAGCCACCTTTAGGTTCCGTGGATACAGTTTGGGTTGTCATAGCGATCTCCTTACACTCAGAGAACAACGAGATTCTGAGTGTGTTCAGCGGCTAATGTTCTTCAGTCTTCCAGCCCATTAAAATATTATCTACTAGGGGTGAAAGAATAAAAAGTTATTGGAACTTCAATTAAATACGTTAAATGAAAAGTTTTAATTATTATTAAGTGAACATAAATGCTCACTTGCTCAGATATCTGTATAAATTCTAAGGTGAGTTTTAAAGCGTAACTTTGTCTTGCTTCACAAAACAATAGTACCGAGTTACACACCATTTTTTTAGGGAGTTTAATTTAGGGTAATTGAGTGTAAATAATGGAATTATATTCTTACGCTTTTTATTCGAAGACATGGAGATAGGCGGATAATCGTTGTAGGGTAAATATATTGAAATTTTATTCATTAAGCTGAATGAGTGAAGAGAAGTAATTATTTATTGCTTTATTGATATGTATCAATATTTTATACGTGACAAATAAAAAGGGAGCCAAAGCTCCCTTATAACAATAGTAGAGATTACATCAAAATATTGGAGAACAACAAACCAAAACCAATACTAAACACCATGCTTAACAAGCCTGGGAGCATAAAGCTGTGGTTGAAAATATACTTACCAATACGAGTGGTACCAGTCCGGTCAAAGTCGATAGATGCGATGATAGGGCCGTAGTTTGGAATGAAGAAGTAACCGTTAACGGCAACGAAAACCGCAATAATAATGGCTGGTGGCAAACCCAAGGTTATTGCAACAGGGACTAACACGGCTGTTGTTGCGCCTTGGCTATTGACCATCACCGACAGAGCAAATAACGCGAACGCGAATGTCCATGGTGCGACTTCCACTAAGCCAGAGACCGCTTCTTTGACCATGGCACCATGGCCGGCAATGAAGGTGTCACCTAACCAAGCGATACCGAAGATCGCCACGATGGCACGCATACCTGCATGGAATACGGAACCTTGGCTGATGGCGTTGCCGTCAGGTTTGCACAGTAAAATGATCAGCGCCGCGATAGACAGCATCACGATTTCAATCGTGTGCGCCATCCCCATGGCTGAGCCGTTAAATTGTGGGCGCAAGCTAGGCAATGCACCCATCACCACCACCACAATGGCACCGAACAAAAATAGCCCGACCGATTTTTTCGCTTGTGGCGTGATTTGAATATCAGCAATTGATACTTCTTGTTCCATCTCTGCGCGAAATTCTGGGTCTTGCAAGCGACGTTGATATTCTGGGTCGTCTTTCAGTTCAACACCGATTTTATTGACGAATAAGCACGCGCAAGCCAAACCAAGAATGGTACTTGGGATGGTGATCATCAACACATCCGTTAGCGTGATGCCTTGTGGTTCTAAGAAGGCGACTAACGCCACGACGGCGGCCGCAATTGGGCTAGCTACAATCGCAAATTGTGACGCGATCACCGCCATACCTAAAGGACGTTCTGGACGAATACCACTGCGACGGCTCACTTCAGCAATAACGGGCAGTACTGAATAGGCCACGTGACCTGTACCAGCCATCATTGTAAAAAAGTAAGTTACCAAAGGGGCGATGAAAGTGATGTGGCGAGGGTTTTTATGCAAAATGTTAGTGGCAATTTTGATCAAATAATCTAAACCGCCAGCCGCTTGCATTGAGGCTGCTGCTGCAACCACGGCCATGATCATCAACATCACATCAATCGGTGGGCTGGTTGGTTGCATGCCAAATCCAAAGCTCAGTACAGCAAGGCCAATACCGCCCATCACACCAAGCCCAATACCACCAATCCTTGCACCAATTAGGATACATCCTAATACGATAAGGAACTCAATTAAGAACATCTTATACTCCTAAAGATAATGAAAAATAGGGTCATTCTACAGGTTCAGCGATATTGAACGGTATGCTTTGCGCCATGATGTAACGCAATTTTTCCTCACTTAACAACTTGTAGAAAGTAAAAAGGCTCTGAATCAGAGCCTTTTTTGATTATTCGTAGCGTTTCGCTTTGTACTGAGGGCGCATAAAGTTTTCGACGGACAAGATGTCATCGAGCTCTTCGGCGGTGAGTAAGCCTCGCTCAAGCACCACTTCACGTACGCTCTTACCCGTTTCCGCACAAATTTTACCCACGATGTCACCTTCATGGTGGCCAATATATGGGTTAAGGTAAGTCACGATACCGATAGAGTTGAATACGTAAGCTTCACACACTTCTTTATTGACAGTGATGCCGTCAACACACTTGTCACGAAGGTTTATGCAGGCGTTTGAAAGAATTTCAATTGACTCAAACATGCTTTGTGCAATCACAGGTTCCATCACGTTTAGCTGTAATTGGCCACCTTCTGCGGCAAAGGAAATAGTGTTGTCGTTACCAAGTACTTTAAAGCACACTTGGTTGACCACTTCAGGCACCACAGGGTTTACTTTAGCAGGCATGATGGAAGACCCAGCTTGCAGTTCAGGTAGGTTCAACTCGTTTAGACCCGCGCGAGGGCCAGATGAAAGAAGACGTAAGTCATTACAGATTTTAGAGAGTTTCACAGCAAGGCGTTTTAGCGCGCCGTGCGCCATAACATAAGCACCGCAGTCAGAGGTTGCTTCAATTAAATCTTCCGCTGGTACCACAGCTAAGCCAGTCACCGCAGCAAGGTGTTTCACCGCCGCCGCTTGATATCCCGGCGCCGCATTCAGGCCAGTACCGATCGCTGTTGCGCCAAGGTTGATCTCAAGCAGCAGTTTAGAGGTGTACTCTAGGTTGCGGATCTCTTCATTAATGGTGACCGCCCAAGCGCGGAACTCTTGACCTACGGTCATCGGTACGGCGTCTTGCAATTGAGTACGACCCATTTTCAAAATGCCAGAGAACTCTTGGCTTTTTAGCTCAAACGCACCTTTTAGATAGGCAATAGAATCAATCAGTTTCAGGATGCTGTTGTATACCGCAATGCGGAAACCAGTAGGGTAAGCACAGTTGGTTGATTGGCTTTTATTAACGTGGTCATTGGGGTTGATGAACTCGTACTGACCCTTTTCTTTACCCATTAATTCAAGAGCAAGGTTTGCGATCACTTCGTTGGTGTTCATATTGACAGAAGTGCCGGCACCGCCTTGGTATACGTCTGACGGAAATTGATCCATGCACTTACCTGTTTCTAGGATCAAGTCACACGCTTGGAGGATGTAATTAGCCACTTGGCTTGGAATGACGCCGAGCTCTTTGTTGGCTAGCGTGGCGGCTTTTTTGGTCATCACCATACCGCGTACAAATTCAGGCACATCAGAAATGGTTGATTTTGAAATATTAAAGTTTTCGATAGCGCGCAGCGTATGAATGCCGTAATACGCGTCAGCAGGAACGTGACGTTGACCTAATAGATCTTCTTCGATACGAGTGGCCGAGTTAGCTGTAGCAGCTGTCGTTTCTGATAGGTTAGCCATAACAGGATCCTTAGAGAATTATTCTGATAATTAGTGAAATTATTAGCCATTTCTGCAACTTAAGAGTCCATTCGTCAGAGTTTTAGGCTGGAAAATCCGTCCTGACTTCTGTGGCACATCATACTTAACCTAGATTTAAAAAATAGTAAGTGGATCACCTTTTAAGTCAATATTTGATGAAAATTTGATGTGTATCCATAGGCGTTATTTTCAGGTTTAAAAAATGATTCTCACCTTGATTAACTAATAAGTGACGGTTATGTTGGTGGTGGTATTTATTTGTATGCATGGGGTTTGTTTGTATTTTGTTAGCGAAGGTTAGGCTTTGTCGGTGTGGATATTGAGTGATGGCTAAGTATATGGTCTATAAATGTAAGGATGGTATTGGCATAAGGATGTATTGATATGACGCAAGTCGATGGGCTCTCCCTTACACAGTTTCAAGACTATTTTTTCCGGTCGCTTGATATCATTCCTCTCCCGATAGTCGTTTCGCAAGGGATAATTTCTACCATAGAGGGAGATAACAATCGGCAGCATCTCTATTTTAATCAGACTTTTGTGAAAGAGTTAGGTTACACCATCCAAGATATTCCTGATATTTCTACTTGGTTTACCACGGTTTATCCAGATCCTGAGTATCGGCAAGAAGTTGCTCTAAGGTGGGAGAAGGAAGTCCATGCTTCGATGCTTGCGAACCGACAAATTGCAGAAATTCCCGCACTAATTAAGTGTGGTGATGGTTTGCAACGTTGGTTTACCGTAAGTGCTCAAATTAAGGCTGAGTGCCAGCCTAATTGGCATATCGTTACTTTCCAGAATATTCATCAATTAAAAGCGTCGTTGGAAGAGGTGCTTCATATCTCCAATTCCGATCCTCTAACCCATTTAACTAACCGACGTGGCCTAGAGTATTGGATTGAAGATAGGGAGTTGGGTTGTGATGTGGGGGTTATCATGCTCGACATTGATCATTTTAAATCGATCAATGATAATTTTGGACATATGGCGGGCGATCAATTGCTGTGTACCTTGGCCAATATTCTTTGGCAATCCACCAGTATTGATGCCTGCTGTGTGCGCTGGGGGGGCGAAGAATTTTTAGTTGCCTTACCCGGTGCATCTCCACAAGAGGTGATCGCAATGGCCAATAAAATTCGTTATCACATCGCTTCGTTTGGATTCTATTGGCAGGGGAAGCTTGTACCCGTGACGGTGAGTGCTGGCTGCACGACAGGCGTATTGTTTGATGGCCTTGATAGTTTGATTCAAAAAGCCGATGTTGCATTGTATCAAGCCAAGTTAGGTGGCCGTAATCAGGTTGTGTGCTTTGATTGACTAGCGGGTGTTGTAGTTGCTTGTGGTTGACGGTAAGGTGAGAGCAATAAACAAAGGAGGGCGTGTGTTTCCAATCTTACTTCTGGCTTTTATTTTTGTGCCAATCATTGAAATTGGTCTCTTTATCCAAGTAGGCAGCTTGCTAGGTATGTGGCCAACCATCGCCTTGGTGCTGATTACGGCATTCGTTGGTGCTTCATTGGTTCGTAGTCAAGGTATTCAGACCTTATTGAGTGTTCAACATCGCTTGCAACAAGGTGAGCTACCTGCTCAACAAATTGTTGAAGGTGTAATATTGGCGGTGGCTGGAGTTCTGCTTTTAGTTCCTGGCTTTTTGACCGATGCACTTGGTATGGTGGCGTTATTGCCAGCCCCTCGTGCGTTACTTGCCAACTATTTGATGAACAAAGTAGTCGTAAATAGTGCTAGTCATTTCCAAACGGAATTTCGCGCAGGCCGGCATAGTCATGGTTCTTTTTCCCAAACTCCTTTCTCATCATCGGAGGCGGGAGAAACATTAGAAGGTGAGTTCGAACGTAAAGAGGGCGAACGCAACAAGTTGAATTAAAAGGCTTTGATGAGCCTTTGGGATTGACCAGAGTTGACCGGACAATTTAGATCGCGAAATAGGTTGCTTAGTGTAACGTTAAAGCCTATAGTGGCCTCGCTCTGTTGTTCAGGGGTTATTAATGAAACAAAAAATAAAAGTAAAAGTAAATTCTCAGAATCCATCGTAAAAATTGATGTCCTCAGTGTTTCCCTTACCTTATTCGTAACATTAAATAATTCAATCTATCAGTGCATTGCGCATAAGCGCGATAACTTTATGAATTTAAATAAAAGGGACACATTATGTCTAACAAAACAACTGGTTCTGTAAAATGGTTTAACGAAACTAAAGGTTTCGGCTTCCTTACTCAAGATAACGGCGGCGCTGACGTGTTCGTACACTTCAATGCAATCGCTTCTGACGGTTTCAAAACTCTAATTGAAGGCCAAAAAGTGTCTTTCAATGTAGAAAACGGTCAAAAAGGCCTACAAGCAGCTCAAGTAACTGTTCTGTAATCTAGCCTAATATCTAGAATTAATAAAAAGGTCGCCTAGGCGGCCTTTTTGCTATTTGGTGATTTATCTTCCTACCGTTTTAGAACACTAGCGCTGTTATTGCGCACCTTCAAAGCCCATTTGACGCCACGCTTCAAACGCAATAATAGCGACCGCATTAGAGAGATTTAAACTGCGAGCTTCTGCCATCATCGGAATACGAATACGTTGTGTCATCGGTAGGCTTTCGATGACTTGCGCTGGTAATCCACGAGTTTCTGGGCCAAACATCAACACATCTCCTTTTTGAAACTGCGCATCGACGTGGTGCCCCGTGGTTTTAGTGGTACAAGCAAAAATCCGGTACGTTTCGCGCTCTGCATTGAGGTAGTCCATAAAGGCATCCAAGTTGGCATGACGCGTTACGCGCGCTAAATCGTGGTAATCAAGCCCTGCGCGGCGCACTTTCTTCTCTTCTAGATCAAAACCTAGCGGTTCAATAAGATGCAAATTAGCGCCGCAATTGGCACACAAGCGAATAATATTTCCGGTATTAGGGGCGATTTCAGGTTCGTAAAGTGCGATATCAAACATGGTATAGCTGCTCTTAAAGAGTGTGGGCCGGAAGTATAAGGTGACGAGCCTATTGAGTACAAGTCACCCGTTATTTGGCGATATAGGCATAAGTGGAATTTAACTATCCAATGGGAGCGTGAATTGTACTTTTAACCCACCTAATTGGCTGCGACTTGCGTGAATCGTACCGCTGTGTTGACGAATGGCACTTTCGGTGATGGCTAAACCTAACCCTGTACCACCACTGTGCCTATCACGCGCAGTGGAAACACGATAAAAGGGGCGGAAAATATCGTCTAACTCGTTTTCGGGAACGCCTTCACCATTGTCTTCCACGCAAACCGATAGTCTGCCTTTTTCGACCGAAAAGGTAATATTGATTTCATCTTTGCCATAGTAAATGGCGTTACGCACAATGTTTTCCAATGCGCTCATCAGCAGTTTTGGTGTACCGGAAATCGTGTGCGGTGGAATCGCATTATAGGTGAGTCTTTTTTCCATCTGCTCCGCCTCAAATTGGGCATCACTCAATAATTCCTCCCATAAACTGGATAGCGGTTGAGTTTCTCGGCTGAGATGGCTATTGGTTTGCATACGCGAAAGCGTCAGAAGTTCACCGATCATCTGCTCTAAACGCTGTGCTTCGGTGTCGATCCGCTCCAATTCTGAGCTGCTACCTTGTTTTCGAGTGGCAAGTGCATTGGCCATTCTCAGTCGCGTTAAAGGGGAGCGCAGTTCGTGTGAAATATCCGACAGCAATCGCTGCTGGCCAGAAATCATCTGATTGACGGCTTCTACCATTTGGTTAAAGCTTTTTCCTGCTTGGCGAAATTCACTGGTGCCTTTTTCTAAGCTTGGGTCGACCACAAATTCGCCGCGAGCGACCCGTTTGGCGGCTTGCTCGAGGCGGCTGGCGGGTTGACTCAATGCCCATGCGAGCCATAAGAGTAGTGGTGTACTGACGAGCATCACGGCAAGCAGTAGGCCGAACGGACGGTCGAATAGTTGCAATAAGAACGGAGGGGGCTCATTCCAGCGAATACCGACAAACATGAGTAGATCTTGCTTAGCAAGGGTAATTGGCAATGGACCTGAAATCATATAACGGCCATAGAGCTTCTGTTGTGGCTTATCAATGGATTCAATGCTGGTCACGAAATTTTGGAGTGCTTTAAACTTAAAGTCGGCTTGAGTTTTGGTGGTGAGAATTGTGCCATCTGGCGTTGTGATAAAGAATTGTGGAGTGCCGTTCTTCTCGCGCATGTGCCCTTCACCACGCTTGTTGCTGCTACTTTCTAAACGAAAGAGGATGCGTGTGAGTTCATGCTCATCTTTAAACATACTCTCTATTTTCTGTTTTAAGTGTGTAAGACGTTGGTATTCATCGCTAGGTATATCACGGGTTTTGCGAGGATCAAGGTGCGGCAGTGCTAATACTGCGATCAGCACCAGCAGCATCGTAAACCAAAAAATGGCAAAAATTCTGCCATAAAGGCTGTTGATCTTAGGTAGGCGCATTAATCCTCCAGAATCATGAGGTAGCCACGACCACGCAGCGTTTTAATCCGTGATTTACCATCGACACGCTCAGGTAATTTCTTGCGTAAATTCGAGACGTGCATATCAATCGCTCGGTCAAAGGCCGCCAACCGTTTTCCTAGAACATCAAGGCTGAGCGCTTCTTTAGTTAAGGTTTCGCCTGGGTTTTGCACAAAATGAGTCAGCAAGGCAAATTCCGTGGTGGTAAGGTCCAACAATTGCCCTTGGCAATAGGCTTCCTGCTTGCTGGGGTATACTTGAATATCTTGGCACTCAATGACTTCATTATGTTTGGTGCCATTGCTGGGTTGGGTTCGGCGCAAAATCGCGCGAATGCGTGCCAGCAGCTCTCGGTCACTGAAAGGCTTCGGTAAATAGTCATCCGCGCCGAGTTCTAGACCGATGACGCGATCGATCTCCTCTCCTTTGGCGGTGAGCATTAATACCGGGGTATGCCAGTTTTCACGTAACTTTTTCAGCGTTTCCATCCCATTAAGCTTAGGCATCATTACATCGAGTAAGACAAGATCAATACGATCATGAATGGCCGCGAGCCCGCTCTCACCATCATTCGCTTCTGAGACATCGAAGCCTTCATAGCTCAAGACTTCTTTTAGTAAGCTGGTGAGCTCAGTATCATCATCAATCAGAAGAATATGCGCCATGTGTCGCCTCGTCGTTGGGGAAGTTATGGGTACAGTTTACTGCGAAATAGGCAAGATATTCAGTGAGCAATAAGCTCTTTACGATTCTTTACGATTCTTTACGCTCACTATACGTTGCTTTACCGTACAGGCCCTATTCTACACTCAAGCGCTGTGAATACAGCTTGTTAGAATCCACTTAGTGAAGGAATAGATGATGAAAATGGCAAAAAAATTAGTACTTGCGGCGGTGATACTTCCTCTGACTCTTAGCACAGCAAGCGTCTTTGCATTTGGTGGTAAAGAGCAGCATAAAGGCCCAAATGATGAGTGTGGCGGTTTTGATCGCGGCATGATGCAGCAGCTTGATTTGACGTCTGATCAACAAGCAAAGCTGAAAGGAATACGTGAGGCGAATCGCGAAGCGATGAAGGGTGAGCACAAAGGTCAACGCCAAGCGGAAATGAAAGCGCACCATGACAAAGTACAGGCTCTCGTGCTCGCTGAGAACTTTGATGCGGCAGCGGCAAATGAACTAGCCAAAGAGATGGTCGATCAACAGGTCGCTCACCGTGTCAAGATGCTAGAAAAACGTCATGACATGATGAGTGTGCTAACTCCGGAACAAAAAGCAAAACTGCAAACGCTACAACAAGATCGCATGCAGAAGTGCATGGAAAATGGTTCTAAGCACATGAAAAAAAATAGCTAGTCATTGATAACCGCTAATCATTGATAATAGGCCTCGGGTGAGTAATGCCGATCAGTTAAGGCCAAAGTGATCGGTTGAACGATCCTTCAGAGCTGTCAAAATCCAAGTGTATTTAATGCACTTGGATTTTTTTATGGATGTTTCTCAAGCTCTAAACATAATTAATGAT
>NZ_SHMN01000050.1:0-6744 GCF_029478525.1 Vibrio sp. 1151_11
CTTGGACGTGAGCTATGGAAGTTCTTTCACGGATTCATTTCGACAAAGCCAACTTGCCAAAAATACGGAACAAATTTTCAATGAAATCGTAGAATTAACCTTAAAAACTCATCAAACACATAACGCCGCGTTAAGTGGTGAGCAACGCGACCACAATCCTAAACCATTGCGCCTTAAACACAAAACTCAACCTAGAGCCCAAACTCCCAAGCGTTGGGAATCCGTCTTAAACGCCTAGTTAGCTGCTGCACTTTCGCTAGCAAATTACACCAAAGTGCCTAATTTTAAACACATTATTACTTTCAAACGGCAAAGTAAAACAGACAGCTGTGAAATTAAAACCCAATCCACGAAATGCGCTTGGCAAAGAAGAAATGACCGAGAAAATCACCATTCCTGAGCATGGTAATTTGCAAAGAATTCTATCGAAAAAGCCAACGACAGAGCACACGAAATGAATTTAGGCATTCATGAATTTCAGCAGCAAAGAATCCGCGCCAACGAACTTAACAAACACAAAATTTCCCGTAAGCAGACTTCGTTAAGTTCAAACACTCCCCGAAAAGTGCCACTGGCGAGATAGTTGAGAAACTGAGATTTGTCCGGTGTGTAGCTAGAAAACCCCAAAGCCTTTCCACCCTAAATTCACCGTTTTTCTTAACCCCAGCTAACGCCCAATTAAGGGGTGAACAACGCTTTCACCCAGCCTAAAGCATTGTGCCATAAACGCTAAATTTGAAGTAGAAGCAAAAGTGCCAAGCGTTGTGAATCCCTCTTAAATTGCTTGTTAAATGCTAGTTTCAAACTCTTCAATTAACCCCTGTTTTTTTAGTTCGGAGGTAATTGCACCACTTGTACGGTCATGAATTTTTGATAGTTCGTCAATTGATGTATTTGAACTAAATGCGTGGACTAACTTTTCGCGCTCTTCTTCAGACCAAGGGAGCCCAGCATTCTTAGGAAGACCTTTTGAAATATTTTCTTCCTGTTTCTGCTCAACTGATTTTTTACCTTTCTTTGGCTGCTTTACAGCCCCAATAACCGTAAACAAAGACCGTATAACTTCTGGATTATTATAAGGTGAACATTCAGATAAAACTTCACCTGAAATCGGATCGATTCCATTTGCTAGTGCTTCAACATTTTTTAACGCTGTCAAAATATCCATATACTCTCCAATTTTTCGATTGCATTTAACGCCCAATTAAGTGGTGAACAACGCACTGACCAAGCCGCTGCATTGCACCGTAAACACTTTACCTGACGCATAGTAAAACTGCCACGCGTTGAGAATCCACTTAAATTGTTTGTTATGTGAATTTTACCGTGAATTCAAAGTAAATCACCGTAGAAATGAAGAAATTTTAATAAGTTACGTGCAAAAACGATGCTTACCAAAACCTAAATTTCACAGCGATCTTAGCCAAAGAGAGCCACTTGCAGAATCAACAACAAAGAAAGCGCCCTTTCAGCAACAACCAAACCTTTTGCTTCACCAGATTTTCAGAGCTGAATATCAGCAAGCAAATCAGTCAAAAGGACATTTAAATTAAAGCGATTTGAAACCAACGAAACTCAACACAAACCAGATCCAAAACTTAATTGAGGCAACCCAAGAGACTTGGACGTGACCAATTAAAGCTCTTTCAAGAATCCATTTCGACCAAGCTAACTTGCCGAAAACACGGAACGAATTTTCAATGAAATCGTAGCTTTGACCTCAAAAACTCATCAAACACATAACGCCCAATTAAGTGGTGAACAACGCACTGGCCAAGCCGCTGCATTGCACCGTAAAACACTTTACCTGACGCATAGTAAAACTGCCACGCGTTGAGAATCCACTTGAATTGCTTGTTATGTGAATTTTACCGTGAATTCAAAGTAAACCACCGTAGAAATGAAGAGATTTGAATAAGTTACGTACAAAAACGATGCTGACCAAAACCTAAATTTCACAGCAATCTTAGCCAAAGAGAGCCACTTGCAGGATCAAAAACAAAGAAAGCGCCCTTTCAGCAACAACCAAACCTTTTGCTTCACCAGATTTTCAGAGCTGAACTTCAGCAAGAGAGTCAGTCAAAAAGACATTTCAATTAAAGCGATTTGAAACCGACGAAACTCAACACAAACCAGATCCAAAACTCAATTGAGGCAACCCAAGAACCTTGAAAAGCATCAAACTCAGGTTGTTCAAGGATCCATTTCGATCAAGCCAACTTGCCGAAAACACGGAACGAATTCTCAATGAAATCGTAGCTTTGACCTTAAAAACTCATCAAACACATAACGCCAAATTAAGGTGTGAACAACGCTAACCACCTTACCTAAACCATTGTGCCATAAACACTAAACTTGCTTGAAGTGAAAGCGCCAAGCGTTGTGAATCACTCTTAAATTTCTTGTTATATGCCTTTCGTGCACCTATACTCAATGCGCACCATAAATACGCATAGGTAATTATCATGAGAAACACATATAGTACGCAAGCGCCCAAGAAGGCTGCAAACTTAAGCTTAAATAGCGAGTTACTCGCTGAAGCTAAGCGCCTAAACATAAACCTCTCGGCAACAATGGAAAAAGCCCTTGAAAAAGAAGTAAATCAGCGCCGTAAGACTGAGTGGTTAGAGCAAAATGCAGATGCTATCAACGCTTGCAATGAATTAACCGAAAGTCACGGTCTGTTTTCTGATTCTTACCGAGTATTCTAATGTCACAGTTTTCACTATACCAAAATAACGATAAAAGCACTGCTACCGCTTACCCATACTTTGTTGATGTTCAAAGTGAAATGCTTGATACACTGAATACCCGACTGGTGATTCCATTAACACCGGTTGAAATGTTAGAGAAGAAAGCCCCAACTCACCTATGCCCAGTGATCCACATTGATGAAGGTGACTTCGTAATCCTAACTCACCAAATGGCGAGTGTACCAACTAAGATCTTGCGTGATCCGGTAAATGATTTGAGCACTTTTAGAAACGAGATTATTGCTGCTATCGACTTCCTGATTACTGGCATATAACGCCCTGTTAAGGTGTGAGCAACGCAATACCGATGCGGCCGCAAACCACCTTAAACACAAAACGCAACGCATAGCAAAAATGCCACACGTTGCGAATCACTCTTAAACAGATTGTTATGTTTATTAACCACCTGTTACAGACACAAGAAAGGCTCTAAATCCTAGGTACCAAATACCTGCAAAAATATAATGCTGTGTCGTCAATCCTTGTATCTTACGAAATAAGATTACGACAGTAAAAAGATCAGCTGCAACTACAACCCCATTAATAATATTAGAATAGAGCGACAAGCCAATATACTTGTGATCCAAGCTAATCAATGAGCCGATACAAGCAAGTGCTGCTAAAACCAATATTGCGATAGTCACGCCATGCTTAAAATCGACTCCCTGCTTTTGGAGCGTATAACCATTTAAAAAATATATATTTATTATCAACAACGTAGTTGACCAGTAGGCTAGAAGAGAGCCTGGGACATTCTCGTAGATTCCAAGAAAATTTGCTCCCCAAACTAGTCCTATAGCTAACAAAACAGGTAGACATGCACCATTTCTAGCCCTGAAGTTTGCACCTGATTTCAAACTCGATCCTCTTATTTAAATAGATTATAAATATCAATAATATAAGAATATCAAATAAGAAACTAGCCCCATAAACATAACGCCGCGTTAAGTAGTGAGCAACGCCACCACAGAACTTAACCATACTACCTTAAACACAAAACCCAACGATGGAATGAAAAATGCCATGCGTTGGGAATCTGTCTTAAACGCATTGTTATGCGTATTTTACTGAGAGTTAGAGTTATTTGATTGTGAAGACTGACCTGACTGTTGATTTGAAGAGCTTGCACTCGAAGAGCTGCTTGAGCTTGATGGTCTCATTGCTGACGCTCCATTTATACTTTTCTTCTCAACATTACTTGAATTCTGCACCACCATTCTTACTTTGCTATCTGACATGCTAACGCTCTCCTTTTGGTAATGATCAACACCTGAAAATAAGCCTATTAAAAGCGTAAAAAGTATACCACAAACGAATGAAACAACTGATGTTTTATCCAGTACTGTTAGCCACTTATCGTTTTCATTTGAACCAGCAACTATTGCTTCTAAGTGTACTGAGTTACGGGAAAAAACCATTAAAATAGCCACAATACAGATCAGAAAAGAAATTACTGCGAGAGCATACATTAACGCAACAATTAAAGAGCTGACCCCTACCGTCGTGAGTAACGTGACTAATAAACCAATACCAAAAGATGATAGCGTCAGAAGGTGTTTATCTTTTTCAAACCTAGTTGTATACCAAGCATTTAAGGTTTCAGTATAAAAAGCGACTTCTTTCTGTTGCTGTACTTCATTTTCATCCATAACTCGAAACCAAACACTGGTAAAAGACGATAAATCATACCATTAGATACGACTTCATTGTAACTGGAGGCGCTATACGCATAACGCCGCATTAAGTGGTGAGCAACGCTAAACACTGGTGCTTCGACAAACCACTTAAAACACAAAAACTGAATTTACACTAAAACCGCCAAGCGTTGCGAATCCGTCTTAAATGCTTTGTTATGCAAATTCAATAAGATAAACCAGAAGTTACACTACATTTGATTAAGAAAACAATCAAAATATTGGTTAAGTGAACCAAGAATCAGCCAAAGCCTGAACCTTGATAAGTAAGCCGCCAAAACAAAGTCCACCTTTCAGCGACAAATCAGCTTTTGAATGAGACAAACTCACCGAGCAAGGCTTTCAGCAAGTGTGAAATGCTCGATAAACTTACCCTTTCCACACTTTGCGCCCGCTAAATTTACAACGCACCAACGCTAAAACCGATTGAGGCAGACAAAGAAATTTGCCTGTTTTACGGGTTGAGTTAACCAAGAGTTTGAGGGTAAAAATGCTCATTTGCCGACAACACAAAACGAATAGCCGGAGAAATCCCAAAAGATTGAACCCCTAAATTTACCTGAGTTGCATAACGCCCAATTAAGGTGTGAGCAACGCTACCACGGAACGAAACCATACCACCCTAAACACAAAACCCAACGATGGAATGAAAAATGCCAAGCGTTGGGAATCACTCTTAAATTGTTTGTTATACGACAGCTTGCGACAAGTCTTGCTCTACTTTTTTAAACGCTGTCAGTTCTTGCTCAGCCTTACCACTTGCTACCGTTACCCATTGCAAACCAACCTCATCTTGATGTTCAAACTCAACTTGAAGCTGATACTTTGAGCGAAAAAGAGAGAGTAATAAAACCACTGGGAATGTGATGACTAGAGCTACAACTCCAGCATTGATATCAAATCCCCAAGGTGTGGCAAATGGCTCGAATAGCCATAAAATGCTTGAAGCTATAGCTGAAATAACAGACGCCTTGACTAGATGCGAACTCAGTTTGTTTTTAACTACTTTGACGCTCTTAATTTTGGAAAGCTCATAGCTATCTTCCTTGATAGACAGGCGACCATTAGCTATTGAAAAATCAGAGATATCATACATACCATTTCCTCGTTTGGGTTAAAGAGTTACAGAAAATATTCCCACAAACGATTCGACTAATATTAACCATAAGAAAATGATATGCAACAAATTTTAACACCGTACGTCGTATAACGCCGCATTAAGTGGTGAGCGACGCTAAACACCGAAGTATCGACAAACCACCTAAAACACAAAAACTGAATTTACACTAAAGCCGCCAAGCGTTGCGAATCCGCCTTAAATGCCTAGTTAGCTGCTGCACTTTTGTTAACAACTTGCGCCAAAATGCCTAATTTGAAACACATTATTGCTTTCAAACGGCAAAGTAAAATAGACAGCTGTGAAATTGAAACCTAATCCACGAAATGCTTTTGGCAAAGAAGAAATCACCGAGAAAATCACCATTCCTGAGCAGGGTAATTTATAAAGAATTCTATCGAAAAAGCCAACCACAGATCACTCGAAACAAATTTGTGCATTCATCAATTTCAACATCAAAGAAGCTGCACCAACGAACTTAACAAACACAATGCTTCCCGTAAGCAGACTTCGTTAAGTTCAAACGCTTCCCGAAAAGTGCCACTGGCGAGATAGTTGAGAACCGAGATTTATCCGGTGTGTAGCTAGAAAACCAAAAGCCTTTCCACCTTAAATTCACCGCTTTTCTTAACCCCAGCTAACGCCCAATTAAGGTGTGAAGCACGCTACCACAATATTTGATTAGATCACCGTAAACATAGAACTAGACCCAAACCGAAAATGCCAAGCGTGCTGAATCACTCTTAAATTGTTTGTTATGTTTGGGGGTAGGTCTTCCGCGGTAACTCCCTGAGAATTTTCTCAAGAAGATCGCGATCAACGATGATTTCACACAACTTTTTCTCTTTTTCATTAGCACCAAGAGTCATCACATCTAGCGCCAAGTAATCCATATCAAAGTGCTTTGAACTTGCTTCAGGAAATTTTATCCAGCGTTCAGAAACCTCACACCTAAGCTCTCCTTTAGAGGCATCAACTCGTTTTTTTCTTTCATAACGATTAGGCAGTCTAACTATTTTATTCTGTTCCATTGATTAAGTTCCTCCGAAAACATAACGCCCGGCTAAGGGGTTGACAACGCACCGCCGAACTCAAAAAACACACTGTAAACGCTGAACTTCAATTTTGCACCAAAGCCGCCACGCGTTGGCAATCCCTCTTGAGCCGTTTGTTAGGCCAA
>NZ_SHMN01000051.1:0-6069 GCF_029478525.1 Vibrio sp. 1151_11
TCACCACCGTACACTTTTGCAAGTGTAGTACAGATAGCAGCAGTTAGAGTTGTTTTACCGTGGTCAACGTGGCCGATAGTACCAACGTTTACGTGCGGTTTCGTACGTTCAAATTTTGCTTTAGACATGAGTTGTCCCTCTAGGTACGGATTTAGGTGGCTTTGATGACCACGCAACCAAAATTATTGGTAAGGAGTATATATCAAAAGGAGATAATTGCTTGGAGAGCTGGTGCTGATACCCAGAGTTGAACTGGGGACCTCACCCTTACCAAGGGTGCGCTCTACCGACTGAGCTATATCAGCACTCAAAAATTGGAGCGGGCAGCGGGAATCGAACCCGCATCATCAGCTTGGAAGGCTGAGGTAATAGCCATTATACGATGCCCGCACACGTAACTCTGAGAGCTATTTCCTTAAGAATATGGTGGAGGGGGACGGATTCGAACCATCGAAGGCGGAGCCGGCAGATTTACAGTCTGCTCCCTTTGGCCACTCGGGAACCCCTCCAAATTTTTTCTTCATTCTTTCGAAAAAGAATGGTGCCGACTACCGGAATCGAACTGGTGACCTACTGATTACAAGTCAGTTGCTCTACCTACTGAGCTAAGTCGGCATAAGTGGAGCGCATTCTATTGAATGATGCTCAGCCTTGCAAGCCTAAATATTAAAAAAAAACCAATTTTCCATAAATCTCGCCTGTTCGTTGCTTTTTCAAGCAAAATGCGTTTTCTCACTCAATTCTATCGTTTAAGGCATTTCCATTCTTTTCACCTTAATGTATGTTTCATCCTCTTCTTTTTTCTGTCATTCATCGTTAGGTATTTTATGGGTCCTTATATCTCTTTTGATCGCAATCAATGGGCCGAGCTACGTAACTCTGTCCCAATGACTCTCTCTGAGGCTGACTTAAAAGAGCTACAAGGTATTAATGAAAACCTAACGATGAAAGAAACGGCTGAGATTTATCTGCCTTTGGCTCGCTTACTTAATTTATACGTAGCCGCCAGACAAAGCCGAAATGCGGTTTTGCATCAATTTCTCGGTAATACCGATATATCGCCTCCTTTTATCATCGGCATCGCAGGAAGTGTCGCCGTTGGGAAAAGTACCACGGCGCGTTTGTTAAAAGCGCTTCTTTCACGCTGGGAGAATCATCCCAAAGTTGAACTGATTACGACAGATGGGTTTCTTTTTCCCAACAAAATTCTTAATGAAAGAGGAATTATGGGGAAAAAGGGGTTTCCTGAATCTTATGATATGAAACGTCTGGTACAGTTTGTGTCGGATGTTAAAGCAGGAAAAAGAAATGTAAGCGCGCCGATCTATTCACATCTTACTTACGACATCACGACTGAAGAGAAAGTCGTCGATAGGCCAGATGTGTTGATCATTGAAGGATTGAACGTCTTGCAAAGCGGCATGGATTATCCACACGATCCACATCGAGTGTTTATATCTGATTTCTTAGATTTCTCACTGTATGTCGATGCGGACAGTCAACTTATTGAAAAGTGGTATGTTGAACGCTTTATGAAGTTTCGTCACAGCGCCTTTAAGGAGACGGGATCGTACTTTAGCCACTACACAAAACTGTCTGAGCTAGAGGCGAGAGAAAAAGCTGAGAGCATTTGGCACTCGATCAACGGTAAAAATCTGCAACATAATATTTTACCGACCAAAGAGCGCGCTCAGTTAGTTTTGCGTAAAGGCCTCAATCATACTGTGGAAGAGATACTACTAAGAAAATAGTTTGGTAAAGCGGTTACTCTGCCTTGCGTAACGATATTTCGCCACCAATGTAACTCTCCATTCCATTCTCTGTTTCTAGCAACACCGCTCCATATTCGTTGATCCCGTGCACCACGCCATAGACCTCTTTGGGGCCCATAAGCAGTTTAACTTTTCGACCAATAAAGTTATCGAGTCGATTCCAGCGCGGTATAAAATCCTTCATCCCATAAAGCTCGTAATCACGTAGCGCTTGGTCTAATGATTGAATAAAGACAATAGCGAGCAAGTTCCTGTCTATTTTCAGACCGTCGGCTACCTGCGACAAACTTGCCCATGGCTGGTCAATGGCTTGCTCATTTTCGGGCATGAAAATGTTCATTCCCATCCCAATCACTAAATGTGCCGCTGCGCCAGCCTGCCCTGTCATTTCTACTAAAATGCCCGCCAGCTTTCTATCCTGAAAATAGAGGTCGTTCGGCCACTTAAGCTTTACACCGTCAAATCCGATACTTGATAGCGCTTCCACAATCGCGACCCCGACCACAAGGCTAAGCCCCATTGCGGCCGCCATCCCCGCGTCGAGTCGCCAGTACATGGAAACATAAAGATTGCTGCCAAAAGGCGATATCCACTGACGCCCGCGCCGACCCCGTCCATTAGCCTGATACTCTGCTAAGCAAACGCTTCCCGAAGCAAGGTTATCCACACGTTCTAACAGGTATTGGTTGGTTGAATCGATAATGGGGAAAAGCTCGACAGGGTTACGCACGGCATTTTGGATCTGTGTCGCATCAAGTAGATTCAGTGATTGAGCAAGCTGATAGCCTTTGCCTTGGACGCGGAAAATATCAATTCCCCACTCCTGAATCCCTTTAATATGCTTACTGACTGCGGCGCGAGAAATACCAAGTTCTGCTCCTAGCAACTCACCAGAACAAAACTCGCCACTGGCCAGATGACGAAGTAATGATAGTTTGACACTGTGCTCTTTCACTTTAATTCCTTAGCAAGATGCTCAAGGTTCGTTTCACCAATCGCATCTAAAAATCGGACTTCATGCTCTAAAGATATCGAAAATTTATCCTGAACTGCTATGCAAACTTTAATCGCTAGTTGAATGACGTCAGAGGCTGTAGCGCTACCTTTATTTACCAACACTAAAGCTTGCTTCGGATGCACTTGAGCATCACCTAAGCTATACCCTTTGAGCCCACACTGATCAATCAACCACCCAGCCGCTACTTTTCTGCCTTCTTCCACGGGGTAAGAAACAAGATCGGGATGACTCTCAAGAAGAGCCTGCCAATGTTCTAAACTAATAATTGGATTTTTAAAGAAGCTTCCTGCGTTACCTAGCACCCGCGGATCGGGTAATTTGGCATTGCGAGTAGCGCATACCCGTTTATAAATATCAATAGCTTGGCAGGTGTGACCATCCAGTTCTTGCAAAGGTCCATAATTCAGTACGGGTTGCCATTGCTTCAATAGCTTTAGTCCTACCGCTACAACGATCGCGTTACTGTGCAAAGCGTGCTTAAAAATAGAATCACGATAACCAAATAGACATTGTTTGGCGCTCAGGCGCTTGACGGTTAAGGAGTCTAAACAGAGATAATCAACGTAATCACACACATCTTGAAACTCTACACCATAAGCGCCAATATTTTGGATAGGAGCAGAACCTGCACAACCAGGTATCAAAGACAAATTTTCAAGACCTGCAATGTTTTGCTTCACTGCCCATTCAACAAGTGAAGGCCAATCCTCACCACCAGAAACATGCAAATAATGGTAATTATCATCCTGCGTGTGCTGTAACCCTTTCAGTTGGTTGCTTAAAACCATTCCATGAAAATCACAAGTAAAAAGAACATTGCTACCTTTTCCTAACATCAACTTAGGCAAAGTCTGCCATTCTGCGCTCTGGTAAATTTCCACCAAATCTTGCACAGAGAAAACTTCAGCTAATAATTGACAAGATTGTTCTAGGCCAAAAGTGTGATATTTTTTTAAGCTCGCATTGGGATGTAATTGCATGGCATTCTATGGATAAATTAAACTCACGCCATTCTACAACAGATAACTATTCGAAGCAGGAAGAAATGTGGCAACTACAATTTGACATACTCCCCCCGATAAAACTTCCTTTGATCAAGCGAGTGTACAAAGAACATTACCCTTCAGCAAAAGCTAGGAAAGATGAATTGTGCGTTATAGGCACGCTCGATGGGCAGATATCTGCTGTTGTCAGATTTAAAAATATTGATGTATATCGATTACTGACTGGCATGCTTGTGCTGCCAGAAAACCAAAAAAAAGGGATTGGGTCGCAGTTGCTCAATTATTGCAGCGAGAATATTCTCAATAATCAGGATTATTGCTTCGCATACGCTCATCTTGAGCCCTTTTATGCTCGTCATGGTTTTCACTCCATAATGACAGAAGAACTACCAATAGCTCTTATGCAACGGTTTGAGCGGTATGTATCCAGTGGTAAAGATCTCATTCCTATGAGATACCTAGGCTAGTATGACGAGAATGCGCGGCTTTTCTAGCAATTGAACCGTTGAATTTGGTAATATCCCCAGTTCGCAATTTTGCAAATAAGTAAGGTAAATCATCCAATATGATTGCTCATAGAAACCCATTCGAGCGATTGCCGACCATCGCACAATCACCGGATCATTTTGAAGTTTTATTTTCGGCAAAAGAATTTAAAAATCATCTGATCCAGTCGATCCGTCAGGCAAGTAAACGAATCTATCTTGTAGCGCTGTATTTAGAAGATGACGAAGCAGGCAGAGAAGTTTTAACGGAGCTATATAATGCCAAGCAAAGAAACCCTGGCTTAGATATTGCGATTTGCGTTGATTGGCATAGAGCGCAACGTGGATTAATTGGTGCGGCCGCTTCGGAAGGCAATGCTTCAATGTATCAAGAGTTCTCTCAGAACCACGAACACGCCATTCCCGTATACGGCATCCCCGTGCGAGGTCGCGAGGTTTTTGGTGTTTTACATCTCAAAGGTTTTATTGTCGACGACCAGGTGATCTATAGCGGAGCAAGCCTTAATAACGTTTATTTGCATCACAAAGAGCGCTATCGATTCGACCGCTATCACACCATCGACAACCAATCTCTTGCCGATAGCATGGTACAATTTATTCAGCAAAAAATGATAAGTCATCCTGCTGTCAATGACTTATCAAACACATCGAAGCCAACGACGAAAGATATCAAAACTGAAATTCGGCAATTTAGAGCCTCTCTAGCAACAGCAAACTATGAGTTTGAGTCACAGATCCCAACAGCCGATCAAGTGGCTTTGACGCCACTGGTAGGTATTGGAAAGCGTCGAAATAAACTCAACCACAATATTAACCAACTGATCGCTCATGCTAAAGATGAAGTCTTTATCTGCACTCCGTATTTCAATTTCCCAAAAAGTGTCGCTAAAGAAGTTAAGAAAGCATTGAAACGGGGTGTGAAAGTTCACATTGTCGTTGGCGATAAAACGGCAAACGACTTCTATATTTCCCCAGAGCAAACCTTCAAAACAATCGGCGGCTTACCTTATTTATATGAGCTTAATCTACGCCGTTTTGCCAAAGTAAATGAAGCCCATATTGCCAGTCGAAATCTTTCTATCCATCTCTGGAAACATGAAGAGAATAGCTTCCATCTAAAAGGCGTATGGGTGGATAAGCGCTACATCTTGATCACTGGTAATAACTTAAATCCAAGAGCATGGAAGCTCGATCTCGAGAATGCCATTCTCATCCAAGATCACTATCACCACTTAACACCTAAGTTTGAGCAAGAGATCGACAACATCCTTCGACATACTCAACTTGTTTGTACCTACAAACAACTAGAGAAGATAGAAAACTACCCTGATGCGGTACAAAAACTACTGCGCAAAGTAACGCGAGTTAAGGCCGATAGAGTGCTCAAACAGATTCTGTAAAGCACAACACTAGACGATTAGCCGACACAACGTGTCGGCTTTTTTATATGCCTACACGTTGTTTTCATATGGCTATTGATTGAGATAGTAGCGCCTTTCATGCAGCTACTCTGTTCGATGAACATAAGCCAAAAGAATTTCAGCGCTCAAGAGGACATCAAGGAATAAGCACAGGGAATCTAGTTGCAATAGAGATAGCTTAAAACGACTTAAGCAGCTCATTGAAACTCAAACGAAAAAATCCCTGCTATTACTAGCAGGGCTTCTTAATAAGTGGCGGAGCGGACGGGACTCGAACCCGCGACCCCCGGCGTGACAGGCCGGTATTCTAACCAACTGAACTACCGCTCCGCAGCGTGTCTGGTTAGA
>NZ_SHMN01000052.1:0-6010 GCF_029478525.1 Vibrio sp. 1151_11
GGCCTAACAAACGGCTCAAGAGGGATTGCCAACGCGTGGCGACTTTAGTGCAAAATTGAAGTTCAGTGTTTACAGTGTGTTTTTTGAGTTCGGCTATGCGTTGTCAACCCCTTAGCCGGGCGTTATGTTTTACGAGGAAATATCTGAATGAATCAAGCAGAAGTGATTGCGAAAGTTATTGAATTATCAGGTGGCGTTGAGCAACTAAGGATAAACTCAGATCGCTCGCTACAAGAAATAAACTCTAAATGGCACCAGCATACAGAGATAATCGGTAGAGTACTTCGCGCTCATTTGTTCGTTGAGCACTATATGGCAGGCTACTTAGTGTCTAGCTCATTATCTATTTCTCGGAAAAAAGCTGACAAGCTAACATTCGCACAAAAGGTAGATCTCGTAGAGAAAGCAAACGAGCCACAGTTGGAAGAATTCCTTGCTGGAATTAGGTGTCTAAACCGTATTCGAAATAACATTGCTCATAACCTAGCTATAGAATTAACTTCAGACTCGATAAAAGATATGGCTGAGACAAAGTTATTTGTAGCGCTTAGAAGAGAATTGGCAAAGCCCAATGAGCCATGTTCCCAACCTATTTCTGTGATTGAAAGCTTTTCAAAACACGTAGGGGTTGTTTTTGATTCAATTTCAGACCCTAACTCACTATCTAAGATCTTTGCTAAAGCTCTTGCTGAACAACAAACATAACAAACAATTCAAGTGGATTCTCAACGCGTGGCAGTTTTACTATGCGTCAGGTAAAGTGTTTACGGTGTAATGCAGCGGCTTGGCCAGTGCGTTGTTCACCACTTAATTGGGCGTTATGCCTTTTCCTCAAATATCGGCAAGGAGAGTCAATTTGAAAATAGTAGAAGCAGATAAAATCCACCTTGAAACTGTTGCTCAATTATTTGATTTATATCGTCAATTTTATGGGCAAGAGTCAGATTTGGCGCAAGCTTCGCGTTTCATTGAGGAAAGGCTCAATCATTCAGATTCAGTCATTTTCTTAGCACTTGATCATCATGATCACCCGTTGGGTTTTGTTCAGCTTTATCCATCGTACTCTTCAGTCGCGATGAAGCGTATGTGGTATTTGAATGATTTGTATGTAATTGAATCAGCAAGACATAAGGGGGTTGGTAAAGCATTGCTACAGAAAGTCAAAGTTTATGCTAAAGAAACCAATGCTTTAACTGTGAAGCTTGCGACTTCAATTGATAACGAATCAGCAAAAAATCTATATGTATCTGAGGGTTATTCTAAAGTTACGGCTTTTGAGCACTTCACACAAAAAGTAGTACAGGCATAACAAACAATTTAAGAGGGATTCTCAACGCTTGGCATTTTTGGTTCTACTTCAAGTTTTGTGTTTATGGCACAATGCTTTAGGTTAGGTGGAAGCGTTGTTCACCCCTTAATTGGGCGTTATGCAACTCAGGTAAATTTAGGGGTTCAATCTTTTGGGATTTCTCCGGCCATTCGTTTTGTGTTGTCGGCAAATGAGCTTTTTTACCTTCAAATTCGTGGTTAACTCAAACCGTAAAACAGGCAAATTTCTTTGTTTGCCTCAATCAGTTTTGGTGCTGGTTTGTTGTGAATTTAGCGGGCACAAAGTGTGGAAAGGGCAAGTTAATCGAGCATTTCGCACTTGCTGAAAGCCTTGCTTGTTGAGTTTGTCTGATTCAAAAGCTTGGTTTGTCGCTGAAAGGTGGACTTTGTTTTGGCGGATTATTTATCACGGCTCTGGCTTCGGTTGGTTCTTGAATTACTCAACCATTGCAATTGTGGCTTTTGGTCGTGTAAATTCAGTTTATCTTATTGAATTTGCATAACAAACGGCTCAAGAGGGATTGCCAACGCTTGGCGGTTTTAGTGCAAAATTGAAGTTCAGTGTTTACAGTGTGTTTTTTGAGTTCGGTGGTGCGTTGTCAACCCCTTAGCCGGGCGTTATGTGTAATCGAGAGTTCAGGGAAAGAATGAAAGTACTGATATCAGGCTCCAATGGGTATATTGGTAGCCACGTGACTAAGATGTTTGTCGAAAGTGGCTTTGAAGTTTCGACTTACAGCAGGACTAGCGGTGTCTTATCTCCTGCACGGAAGCTTACCAGTGTGCCATCAAATTTCTCTGGTTACTTTGATATCGTTATAAATTGTGCTCGCCCACATTGGTCAGAATTTTCGCCGGAGGAAATAGCTGATATAGAGTCCAAGCTGCTAACGCAGCTGGATAGACTAGCGGCTGAAGGTGCGACAAAAATCCACACGTCGGGTGTTTGGCTATTTGGCAATGCTTCTCACAATGACCTTAAAGAATTTAGGCTTAAGCCTCTAGAGGCAGTGAAGCCGGACACAGTGACAATAGGTTGCGCTATCAAAAAGAAGTGGCATGTCGTTTACTGTCCTAGTTTGGTTTATGGTGGTGAAAACTGTCAGTTAAAGCGAATTGTAGATTCCTTATCTGACCAAACTCTCCAAGTAGCGATACCATCTCAAGGTTACAATCAATATATCCATGTTAATGACATCGCTCGATTTTATTTGGCACTGGTTCAAGGTAAACGTCCGGCTACACAACATTTTATTGCTGAGACTAAGGGGTATAGTCCCGAAGCGTTTTCTCAGTTGTTACTAGACTTTCAAATCGTAAAGCAGGTTCACAAGAGCAGTTGGAATGACTTTGAGAAATGCCATGGATCTTCGGCAGTCGAAATTGAAAAGCTAAATCTTAACCTTCCAATTAGTCCTTTGTTTGAATCGACAGAGTCATTAAGGAAGTACATAGAAAATTACACATAACAAACAATTTAAGAGGGATTCCCAACGCTTGGCATTTTTGCTTCTACTTCAAGTTAAGTGTTTATGGCACCATACTTTAAGCCTGGGTGGTAGCGTTGCTCACCCCTTAATTGGGCGTTATGTGTTGGATGAGTTTTTAAGGTTAACTCTACGATTTTATTGAGAATTCGTTCCGTGTTTTCGGCACGGTGGCTTGGTCGAAATGGATTCTTGAACAACCTGAGATTGATCGTTTTTAAGGTTCTTGAGTTGCCTCAATTGAGTTTTGGATCTGGTTTGTGTTGAATTTCGGTGGTTTCAAATCGCTTTAATTGAAATGTCTTTTTGACTGATTTTCTTGCTGATATTCAGCTCTAAAAGTTTGGTGAAGCAAAAGGGTTTGTTGTGGCTGAAAGGGCGCTTTCTTTGTTGTTGATTCTGCAAGTGGCTCTCTTTGGATCAGATCGCTGTGAAATTTAGGGTTTGGTCAGCATCGTTTTTGTACGTAACTTATTCAAATCCCTTCGTTTCTACGGTGATTTACTTTGAATTCATAGTGAAATTCACATAACAAACAATTCAAGTGGATTCTCAACGCGTGGCAGTTTTACTATGCGTTGAGTAAAGTGTTTTACGGTGCAATGCAGCGGCTTGGCCAGTGCGTTGTTCACCACTTAATTGGGCGTTATGCAACTCAGGTAAATTTAGGGGTTCAATCTTTTGGGATTTCTCCGGCTATTCGTTTTGTGTTGTCGGCAAATGAGCATTTTTACCCTCAAATTCTTGGTTAACTTAAACCGTAAAACAGGCAAATTTCTTTGTTTGCCTCAATTGGTTTTAGCGTTGGCGCGTTGTCAGTTTAACGGGTGCAAAGTGTGGAAAGGGCAAGTTAATCGATCATTTCGCATTTGCTGAAAGTCTTGCTCGGTGAGTTTGTCTCATTCAAAAGTTTGGTTTGTCGTTGAAAGGTGGACTTTGTTTTGGCGGTTTATTTATCACGGTTCAGGCTTTGGCTGATTCTTGGTTCACTTAACCAATATTTAGATTGTTTTCTTAATCAAATGTAGTGTAACTTCTGGTTTATCTTATTGAATTTGCATAACAAAGCATTTAAGACGGATTCGCAACGCTTGGCGGTTTTAGTGTAAATTCAGTTTTTGTGTTTTAAGTGGTTTGTCGAGGCGTTGGTGTTTAGCGTCGCTCACCACTTAATGCGGCGTTATGCTACCGGGCGAAATCTTAAATAAGGAATACTATGAAACAGAACATTGTCCATATTGCCTTGGTTGTAAACGATTATGATGAAGCAATTGATTTTTACGTAAACAAACTCAAATTTGAGCTTATTGAAGATACTTATCAACCTGAACAAGATAAACGGTGGGTGGTTGTAGCTCCACCAAATTCTCATGGTGTTACGTTGCTACTTGCCAAAGCCTCGAAGCCAGAGCAGCAAGATTTCATTGGTAATCAAGCGGGTGGTCGAGTATTTCTGTTCTTAAATACTGACGATTTCTGGCGTGACTTTGAGCGCATGAAATCTATTGGTATTAACTTTGTCCGAGAGCCAGCTGAACAAGACTATGGAACGGTAGCAGTGTTTGAAGACTTGTATGGAAACTTATGGGATCTTCTTCAATTAAACCCAGACCATCCAATGGCGAAAAGGTAGCATAACAAAGCGTTTAAGGCAGATTCCCAACGCTTGGCACTCTCAGTTCAATGTTGGGTTTAGTGTTTACGGTGTAATGGTTTAAGTTGGGTGGTAGCGTTGCTCACTACTTAACGCGGCGTTAGGCTATTTAGAGGATACGATGACAGATTTAAAAAATAATGAGCAATATTTCGACGTTTCTTTTGAGAAGCTTTACTCACCTGATGAGAAATATAGCGACGTCGAGTTTGAAGATTGCCAATTCTCCGACTGCGATTTTTCAGCGGTTAAATTCCAGAAATGTAAGTTTACAAACTGCACATTTGAACGCTGCAATTTGAGTTTGGTGGATTTTACAAACTCAAAGCTCTTTGAGCTTAAATTTCAAGACAGTAAGTTAGTTGGCGTTGATTGGACGAAAGCGACATGGCCAGTTTATCACTCAGACTTTGAGCTAAGTTTTAAGCGTTGTATTTTAAATGACTCGTCTTTCTTTGGCCTGACCTTAAATGAATTGGTTTTGGATGAATGTAAGTTGCATGATGTTGATTTCCGTGAAGGTAACTTTGCAGGTTCAATAATGATTTATAGTGATTTTAGCCACAGTTTATTTATGAGAACAAATTTGCAAGGGGTTGATTTCAGTGAATCAACAGCATACTCCATTGACGTACTAGAAAATAACGTTAAAAAGGCTAAGTTTTCACGATATGAAGCGTTGAGCTTATTAGAAAGCTTAGGTATTGAATTGGTGGATTAATAGCCTAACAAACGGCTCAAGAGGGATTGCCAACGCGTGGCGACTTTAGTGCAAAATTGAAGTTCAGTGTTTACAGTGTGTTTTTTAAGTTCGGCGGTGCGTTGTCAACCCCTTAGCCGGGCGTTATGCAACTCAGGTAAATTTAGGGGTTCAATCTTTTGGATTTCTCCGGCCATTCGTTTTGTGTTGTCGGCAAATGAGCTTTTTCACCTTCAGATTCGTGGTTTACTCAAACCGTAAAACAGGCAAGGTTCTTTGTTTGCCTCAATGAATTTTGGTGCTGTTTTGTTGTCAATTCAGCGTGCGCAAAGTGTGGAAAGTGCAAGTTTATCGAGCGTTTTGCACTTGCTGAATTTTCCGCCCGTTGAACTTGTCTGTTCCAAAAGCTTGGTTTGTCGCTGAAAGGTGGACTTTGTTTTGGCGGCTTATTTATCATGGCTCTGGTTTGGGTTGATTCTTGAATCACTCAACCATTGCAATTGTGGCTTTTGATCGAGTAAAGTCAATTTATCTTATTGAATTTGCATAACAAACGGCTCAAGAGGGATTGCCAACGCGTGGCGACTTTAGTGCAAAATTGAAATTCAGTGTTTACGGTGTGTTTTTTGAGTTCGGCGGTGCGTTGTCAACCCCTTAGCCGGGCGTTAGGCAAGGTGAGTTTTTATCAGCTAAATCGAGTTGAAATTGAACGATAAATTCCATGTTTTCTGGCTTAAGTTAAGCAATAAATCGTCATCACATATTTTTTGTTTCTTGATCGCGTTGAGCTGTTTATCGTTGTGAATTCATCGGCAAAATAACCTTCAGCATCCAAACGTC
>NZ_SHMN01000053.1:0-5641 GCF_029478525.1 Vibrio sp. 1151_11
CATGGCTGAAAGCTTAATACTTGAAGGGCGAAGGGAAAGAACATTCCCTAGAACAGTTAAGCCTAGACCACAACGGTATGCTAAGAACAAAAATGCCGTTCACTCTTAAGTGAACGGCATTAGCCTCTGGCCGCCTATTTTAATTGATAAGTTTGCTTACAAACCAGCGTCGGCAAAGACTTGATTAACAATCTGTTGCGCTTCCGCTTCGATTTGCTTGAGGTGCTCATCGCCCTTAAAACTTTCACAATAGATCTTATAAATATCTTCTGTGCCTGATGGACGAGCAGCAAACCAGCCATAATCAGTGGTCACTTTTAATCCACCGATGGCTGCGCCATTACCGGGAGCATGCGTCAAGCGGGCTGTGATCTCATCTCCCGCTAATGTTTGCGCAGAGACCATCTCTGGTGACAATTTGCTCAGCACTGCTTTTTGTGGGCCATTTGCGACAGCTTGAATACGACTATATTTAGACTCTCCATGTTTCGCGGCCAGATCTTCATAATATTGCTGCGGATTTTTACCTGTGACAGCGGTGATTTCCGCCGCCAGTAAGCAAAGGATAATACCGTCTTTATCCGTTGACCAAGGCGTTCCGTCTTTACGCAGGAATGACGCACCTGCGCTCTCTTCACCACCAAAACCGAAGTGACCACTGTATAAGCCATCAACAAACCACTTAAAGCCGACAGGTACTTCACACAGCTCACGGCCAAGATCGGCGACCACACGGTCAATCAATGCACTTGATACTAACGTTTTACCAACAGCCACTTCTTTACGCCATTGTTTGCGGTGACGATACAGATAATCGATGCATACGGCTAAGAAATGGTTTGGGTTCATCAAACCTTTCGGAGTGACAATGCCGTGGCGGTCGTAGTCAGGGTCATTACCAAACGCGAGATCATACTGATCTTTTAACGCTAATAACCCCGCCATTGCATGAGGAGAAGAACAGTCCATACGCACTACACCATCTTTATCGAGTGACATAAATTGGAATGTCGGATCCACCGCTTCGCTCACCAGTGTTAAATCAAGCTGATACGCTTTGCCAATTTGACGCCAGTAATCAATACCACTGCCACCGAGCGGATCAACACCCAGTTTTAGATTGGCTTTTTGGATGGCCTCCATATCAATCACATTCACTAAGTCATCAATATAAGGTTTCACAAGATCAACTTGTTTAAACAGCGGCGATTGCTTTGCCGACATAATAGGCAGACGCTTCACGCCTTGCATACCTTCTGCAATGATCTCATTGGCACGGTTTTCTATCGCTTGGGTGATTTCCCCTTCAGCAGGGCCGCCATGGGTAGGATTGTATTTAATACCACCATCTTGTGGTGGATTATGAGAAGGTGTGATCACAATACCATCAGCTTTTTGCGCGTGCTTCAAGTTATGAGTCAAGATTGCGTGTGAAATACCCGGCGTTGGCGTATAGCCATTATCCTGTTGAACGATCACTTCAATTTCATTAGCGATCAGTACTTCAAGTACACTAGAAAAAGCAGGCTCAGAGAGTGCGTGCGTGTCTTTTCCGACAAAAATCGGCCCAGTGGTTCCTTGCTGAGCGCGCACTTCTGCTACCGCTTGAGCAATAGCAAGAATGTGGTTTTCGTTAAATGTCGATTTATCCGCGCAACCACGATGCCCCGAAGTACCAAATTGTACTTTATGGTCTGGGTTAGCCGCATCAGGTTGAAGTAAAAAGTAGTTTGCAACGAGCGCAGGGATATTATGTAAGTCTTCCTGCCGTGCTTTTTGTCCGGCGCGTGGGTGCATAGCCATTTTTGACATCCTTTCTTAAAATAACAACGAAATAAAAAGCCTCATGATACGGACTTAGTGGTCCGCAGTATGAGGCTTGAATCAGATTTTTATCTATGAATGGGCACAAATCAGATTGAGTGCGTCACTTTCTCAATAATGTCACTCGGGAAATTCATCAATACCATCAGCTGCTCGATCATCTGTTGTTTGCGGCTAGTATTGTTATTGGTAATGACCCAGAATGGTGTGTTTGGAATCGCTCTTGGCTTGGTTGTCTGCCCACTAGCAAGCAAGGTTTGCTCGTTATCAGCAAAATACACACGCTTACGTCCTTTCACTAAGGTCGCTTCAGCAAAACTTACTGGATCGATACGGTATAAGGTTGAAAGCACCAACATAAAACGATCAATTGCTTTTTTCAAAGCCGCAAATTCATCAGAAATGAGCAAAGAACGCATCTCTTTTACGCTATCAATCTGTATCTCTTGTACGGCATCTTTACTCACAACAATGCCCTTGGGCTCGGTACTTACTTGCGTCACGACCGCTGCTGCAGACACTTTACCGTCAACATTGAGCAAACGGCGTAAAATATCCGACGCGCTTTCTCCAATATGTTGGGTTTGGCTGGCAATATAACGGTATAGATCCTCATCAACCTCAATTGTTTTCATTCGCTTTTCACAATCTCAATGTTTAAACTCTGAGGGATTATAGCGAGATCTTCACTGATACTCTACGTTAAACCAATCACTAATAAGATAAAATGTCAGTACTTCTTAATTACAAACTCGAAGGTGAAGGTCACACCGTTGTTTTGATCCATGGTTTATTCGGCAATTTAGACAACCTAGGTTTGTTAGCAAGAGACCTAAAAGCCGATCACCAAGTATTGAGTATTGACTTGCGTAATCACGGTCAATCATTTCACAGTGAGGAACATGATTACGCGAGCATGGCATTCGATGTTGCGAGCTTACTCGAAGAGTTAGCTTGTAATTCAGTCACGCTGATTGGCCATTCAATGGGCGGTAAAGTTGCCATGAAGCTGGCTGACATCGCCTCATCCAAAGTCGCCAAACTGGTGGTTTTAGATATGGCACCCGTCAGCTATCAGCATCGGAAACATGATAACGTACTAGCGGGGCTCAATGCGGTTATTGCGCAGCAGCCCACCTCGCGAGCAAAGGTCATGGCCATTTTAGCGCAACATATTGAGCTAGAAGGCGTACGACAATTTCTCAGTAAATCGTTATTTAAACGAGAAGATGGTGTAATGAGCTGGCGTTTTAATGTTCCCGCCATTGAAAAAAATTACTGGAATATTTTAGGCTGGGAACCAATCCTTTGTAGCTCTATTCCAACCTTATTGGTTAAAGGCAGCAACTCTGACTATCTACTACCGGAACACCAAGAAATGATCCAGCAGCAGTTTAGCCAAGCGAAAGCGCACGTCATCGCCAACACAGGGCACTGGCTACACGCAGAAAAGCCCGTTGAAGTTTTACGAGCGATCAGGAAGTTCATTGGCAGCTAGCCGCTTTACTGTGAAAACAACAAGTGTGAAATAGGTACCAATGCGCGCATTAACTTTGACGAATAACAGTGTTATAGTGCGCTCAAGCAAATTGGCATAAAGGATACCCATGCTGTACGACTACATGAACATGCTTGAGTCGATTGGACTCGATCTTCTTTTTGCGTCTATATTTTTCCTTATCGGTATGGCAATAAAAGATGTCCTTAAGCAAGGTAATGTACCGCCATTTGGGCGCCGTATTGTATGGCTAGTTCTGTTTTTAGGTTGTGCTGGCTTTATCCTTAAAGGACTTATCCAACTCAGTTGGGAAGGCACCGGACTGGGGTAAAGAACACGCTCATCCGCCAGAAAATGACAAATTAAAGGTAATGATTCTATGGCAAGTGTAGGCCTCTTCTTTGGTAGCGATACCGGTAATACTGAAGCCGTTGCGAAAATGATTCAAAAGCAACTGGGTAAGCAGCTCGTTCACGTTCAAGATATTGCGAAAAGCAGCAAAGAAGACATTGATAATTTTGACTTATTGTTACTGGGTATCCCTACTTGGTACTACGGCGAAGCGCAGTGTGATTGGGATGATTTTTTCCCAGAATTAGAAGCGATCGACTTCTCGACGAAATTAGTTGCTATTTTCGGTTGCGGCGATCAAGAAGACTACGCTGAATACTTCTGTGACGCGATGGGTACAGTGCGTGACATTATCGAAAGCAAAGGTGCAACGATTATTGGCCACTGGCCAACTGAAGGTTATGAATTCGAAGCCTCTAAAGCCTTGGTTGCAGGTGACAATAGCCACTTTATTGGTTTATGCATCGATGAAGATCGTCAACCAGAGTTGACTGAACAGCGCGTCAGCACATGGGTTAAGCAGATTTATGAAGAGATGTGTTTAGCTGAACTTGAAGGCTAATCTCTTAAACATAAAAAATCCCCTTGCGAGGGGATTTTTTATTGACCCGTATACAACAGCACTCTTTTCTTTACCAAAGTAGACGGCCGATAAATGGAGCAAGCAACACAGTGACCATACCCGCAATCATCATCACCACACTCGACACTACCCCTTCAGCATTGCCAATTTGATACGCTTTTGCCGTTCCTGCACCGTGCGCGGAAGCGCCAAGACTGGCTCCTTTACCAAGCCCAGAGCGAATGGATAATAACGCTAACACCACTTCACCTACCGCCATGCCTATCACCCCAGTAAGTACCACAAACAGAGCAGTCAGATCACTTTGCCCACCAATTGACTTCGTCGCCTCAACAGCAAAAGGCGTGGTAATCGAGCGCATCGCTAAACTGCGCTGAAGCATATCGGGTAATTCAAACCAACGAGCCAACAAAACCGTGCTCCCCACAGCCACCACAACCGATACGATCACTCCCACGGATAGAGAGAGCCAGTGGCGCTTGATCAACAATCGGTTGTCATAGACCGGAATAGCAAAAGCCACTGTCGCCGGACCAAGTAGCCACAATAACCAATGAGATTCTGCCATATAGGTTTGGTAAGGGATGTGAAAGATCATCACAACAGCCACTAACAATATAGGGGCCAATAGCAGCGGCATTAAGAAAATAGAACGTTTACGTTGATAAAGGCACTTGCTGCCATAGTAAAAAGCCAAGGTTAGCAGCAAGCAAAATACACCAAGCAGCGTTGAGGTAAGTAGTGAGCTCATGATGAACGCTCCACTTTGGTTAGGCGTATTGCCCGGTTGCTTTTTCTACGCGCTAATATCAGCTCTAAACGATACATTTTATCAACGGTCCAAGCAGTAATAGCAATGACCATGATGGTACTGATGACAAGTACCGCCATAATTCGTAACCCTTGCTGTTGCATTAACTCTTGATAGTTAACGACCGCAATGACCGCTGGTACAAAGAACAACAGCATTTCCGCCAATAACCAAGTTGCTCCCTTGCGCAGCCAATCAACTTTTACAACTCGCATAATCACTAAAGTTAACAGCAATAGCATGCCCGTTAAATTTGCTGGTAAAGGAATATGAAAAGTGCTGACTAGAAAATCCGCCAAAAACCAGATCATTGATAGCGCAACAACTTGTACCACTGTTTGCAGATTGTTTTTTACTCTTTGGCTGTTTCTTATTCTTTGCATGATGAGACTAATGCCGTTTTGTGAAATTAGTCACATTATATTAAGCCATAAAACCATCGTAAAATGTAATGCCGTTCACTTAAGAGTGAACGGCATTTTTGTTCTTAGCATACCGTTGTGGTCTAGGCTTAACTGTTCTAGGGAATGTTCTTTCCCTTCGCCCTTCAAGTATTAAGCTTTCAGCCATGTTG
>NZ_SHMN01000054.1:0-5540 GCF_029478525.1 Vibrio sp. 1151_11
AGGGATTGCCAACGCGTGGCGACTTTAGTGCAAAATTGAAGTTCAGTGTTTACGGTGTGTTTTTTAAGTTCGGCGGTGCGTTGTCAACCCCTTAGCCGGGCGTTATGCAACTCAGGTAAATTTAGGGGTTCAATCTTTTTAGGTTTCTCCGGCCATTCGTTTTGTGTTGTCGGCAAATGAGCATTTTTATCCTAAAATTCTTGGTTCACTCAAGCCGTAAAACAGGCAAAGTTCTTTGTTTGCCTCAATAAGTTTTTGTGCTGGTTTGTTGGCAATTCAGAGTGCGCAAAGTGTGGAAAGGGTAAGTTTATCGAGCATTTTGCATTTGCTGAAAGTCTTGCTTGTTGAGTTTGTCTCATTCAAAAGCTTGGTTTGTTGTTGAACGGTGGACTTTGTTTTGGCGGCTCATTTATCACCGTTCTTGTTTGGGGTGGTTCTTGAATCACTCAACCATTGCAATTGTGGCTTTTGGTCGTGTAAATTCAGTTTATCTCATTGAATTTGCATAACAAACGGCTCAAGAGGGATTGCCAACGCGTAGCGACTTTAGTGCAAAATTGCAGTTCAGTGTTTACGGTGTGTTTTTTAAGTTCGGCGGTGCGTTGTCAACCCCTTAGCCGGGCGTTATGCAACTCAGGTAAATTTAGGAGTTCAATCTTTTGGGATTTCTCCGGCTGTTCGTTTTATGTTGTCGGCAAATGAGCTTTTTTACCCTCAAATTCGTGGCTAACTCAAACCGTAAAACAGGCAAATTTCTTTGTTTGCCTCAATCAGTTTTAGTGCTGGTTTGTTGTCAATTTAGCGTGCGCAAAGTGTGGAAAGAGCAAGTTATTCGCTCATTTCGTACTTGCTGAAAGTCTTGCTCGTTGAGTTTGTCTCATTCAAAAGCTTGGTTTGTTGCTGAAAGGTGGACTTTGTTTTGGCGGCTTATTTATCTCGGCTCCTGCTTGGGTTAGTTCTTGAATCACTCAACCATTGCAATTGTGGCTTTTGGTCGTGTAAATTCTGTTTATCTCATTGAATTTGCATAACAAACGGCTCAAGAGGGATTGCCAACGCGTGGCGACTTTAGTGCAAAATTGAAGTTCAGCGTTTACAGTGTGTTTTTTGAGTTCGGTGGTGCGTTGTCAACCCCTTAGCCGGGCGTTAGGCAAAGTGAGTTTTTATCAGCTAAATCGAGTTGGAATTGAACGGTAAATTCTATGTTTTCTGGCTTAAATTAAGCAATAAATCGTCATCACATATTTGTTGTTTCTTGATCGCGTTGGGTTGCTTTTCGTTGTGAATTTAGCGGCAAAATAACCTTCAGCATCCAAACGTCCGCCGAGCATGCTACGCTCGTCACTTTTCTTCCAAATCGCTAAATTTGAGTTTTTTGGTTTCTTTGCTGATTTGAGATTTTGGTTTATAAATGAATCGGTTAGTTTGTTTCAAGTTTACAAAAAAGCTCGTTCTTTGGTTGTGAAAGTGTCGGTGTCAATTGGTTGGCCTAACAAACGGCTCAAGAGGGATTGCCAACGCTTGGCGGCTTTAGTACAAAATTGAAGTTCAGGGTTTACGGTGTGTTTTTTGAGTCTGGCAGTGCGTTGTCAACCCCTTAGCCGGGCGTTATATGCTTTCAAAATCTTTGAGTAAAAGGGAGTTTAAAATGATTTTAAATCACGTCTCAGTTGGTGTCTCAAATGTGGCATCTGCTGTGTTTTTTTACGACTCAGTTCTATCCGCTTTGTCCATAAAACGCTCTCATTACATCGAAAATGTAGCGGCTGCCTACGGCGAAAATTTTGAGTTTTGGGTCGGTTGTCCATGCGAAAGTGTTGCATCTTCTGGTAACGGTACTCACATTGCTTTCAATGCGCCGAATCAAGATGCCGTTGACCAGTTTTATGCTACTGCATTGGAGCTTGGTGGTTCGTGTGCAGGCAAGCCAGGTTTGCGTCCTGAGTACGGTGAAACTTACTATGCGGCGTTTGTTCGAGATGTTGACGGAAACAAACTTGAAGCAGTCTTTATGTAGTTGAAACTACGCATATAACAAACGGCTCAAGAGGGATTGCCAACGCTTGGCGACTTTAGTGCAAAATTGAAGTTCAGTGTTTACGGTGTGTTTTTTGGGTTTGGCGGTGCGTTGTCAACCCCTTAGCCGGGCGTTATGCAACTCAGGTAAATTTAGGGGTTCAATCTTTTGGGATTTCTCCGGCCATTCGTTTTGTGTTGTCGGCAAATGAGCATTTTTACCCTCAAATTCGTGGTTAACTCAAACCGTAAAATAGGCAAATTTCTTTGTTTGCCTCAATTGGTTTTAGCGTTGGCGCGTTGTCAGTTTTGCGGGTGCAAAGTGTGGAAAGGGCAAGTTTATCGAGCATTTTGTGCTTGCTGAAAGTCTTGCTTGTTGAGTTTTCCTGATTCAAAAGCTTGGTTGGTTGCTGAAAGGTGGACTTTGTTTTGGCGGCCCATTTATCACAGTTCTTGCTTGGGTTGATTCTTGAATCACTCAACCATTGCAATTGTGGCTTTTGGTCGTGTAAATTCTGTTTATCTCATTGAATTTGCATAACAAACGGCTCAAGAGGGATTGCCAACGCGTGGCGGTTTTAGTGCAAAATTGAAGTTCAGTGTTTACAGTGTGTTTTTTGAGTTCGGCGATGCGTTGTCAACCCCTTAGCCGGGCGTTAGCAATACTTAAGAAAACATATATGGAGTAGTTATATGTCTAAAAAAGATGAAATTATTGAGGTTATTAGACGCCGAAAAATTGGTGTGTTGATTCACTTTACTCAGTTAGAAAACTTACCAAGTATTTTGGAACATGGGCTGAAATGCAAAGATGATCTTAGTGACGATGTAAAATGTAATGATGAACATCGGCTAGACAACCATACCGATACAATCTCTCTCTCGATTCATCATCCAAATGACCCAATGTTTTATAAATACCGAGTTAAGGATAATAAAGTTGATTGGTGTGTGCTAGGAATAACCCCAAAAGTGCTTGTCGAAAGAGAAGTTTTATTTTGTAGGAAAAATGCAGCAAGTGCTGAAATTAGGGGCAAATTCGAAGAACAATTGAGCACAGCACATTCGTTTGAGTCGATGTTTGAAGAGATAGATGGGCACCATAGTACAAGGGCTGAACAACATTTGAATGAAAATGACCCTACAGATGTTCAGGCTGAAGTGTTAGTGAAAGGTGGCATTCCCCCTGAAATGATCACTGCTATTGCTTTTACCTCTCGACAAGCCAAAAAGAATCATCAAGATATTGTTGGTGATAGGATTATCAAAATACATCCAGAGAATGTAACATATCTATCGAGACGAGATATCCAGAGGAAGTTTAGATAATGGCTAAGAGACCGGTATTTTCACCTTATCGCGACAAGGTAGGTGTCGAGGAGAGGCTTATTGATTTCAAATGGCACTCCGGCTTTGCTGTGTCTCAAAAACAGAAGTCTATCCACTCATTGCATCAAGAAGCCAAAGTGTACGGTTATGAAGATCTCCTTGAGATCTCTAGTAAGTCTGAAGATGAGTTGGGTGTATCCTTGAGTGCATTTAACTTGCGTATTACGACAATAAAACATAAGCGTTCATTTTCAGTTGAATCTGCTTTCCAAGGTAGCAAAGTGTTTGAAAAAGGTGGACCGTTTAACGACTTGTTCTTGGCTGACTCGCTTTCGGCTAAGAGAGACATCAGGATCAAAGATTCAGGCAATTTAGTCGGCTTTAGGTTTTTTGGCAAAGATTTCCCAAATGAACCTAGAACATTTTTTTATGATTGGCTATATATCAACGCGTTGGTCCAAAACACAGAGTTGTGCTCTTCTATTCGTGATTATGATGGTTTCACTGATATTGAGTTCAATCCCGAAAAATCGATCAATTGCCAAGCTCATGCAGTGGCTTTGTATCGAAGCTTTCTATACAACGATGTACTGCAAGAGGCTTTAAGTTCTCCTGAAGCGTTTCTTGCACTAACTACAGAGCACTATGAACACCAAAAAAGAAACATTACTATTCAAAAGCATATGTTTTGATACGGTGCGCGCGTACTGCTAACAATCTGTTTAAGAGTGATTCGCAACGCTTGGCATTTTTGCTATGCGTTGCGTTTAGTGTTTAAGGTAATATGCGGCGGCTTCGGTATTGCGTTGCTCACACCTTAACAGGGCGTTATATGCTTGGAGAAAATGGTGCAATTAGAGAGTATCTTAAAAGAGATTGAACCGAAGCTAGCGAAGGGCATGATTCCTAGAACAGGTGATGATGGTAAATCGGTTGATTTATATACTGTTGGCTTCTACTTTGAAGGCGCACCGTTATATTTGCTAGAGAGTATAGATGGTAGCCAGCTTATTCTAAAAGCATGGGACGGAAGACGGTTTTCCTTAGATGCTACTTCGACATTTGAAATGGTCGAAAAGCTTGATATTCGAATAGATCATTATCATGGGTTAGTCAGTCATACTTATTGGTCGTTGTGGGATTATGTAGTCAATGAAAAGACAGGGTTGTATAAGCTTCGATCGCTGTACTCTTTATCGAAATATCATGTACCTCAGCTTTTCTTTAACCGTAAAAAGCTTCAATTCCCCCATAGAATGAAGTTACTGGGTACATTGATAGACTTCCAACTGAACGAGCCATCTAAAGCATTTTCGTCGCATGAAGTCATGACTCAACTGTACTCTCCTCGTTGGTATCTTCACCCTAAAGGTAGAGACAGCCGCAAAAGAATGGACTTGTACTTAAACTCTTTCGTTTCGTCTGGTGAGTTAGTGGTGGTAGAGCGAGGCGATTACAAAGTTACCGGCAAAGCTATAGCTACCCTAGAAAGTTATCAAATGGAGAGTGCTAGAGAAAAAGATGCGCAATATACACAGTATGCTTTAGTTTTTTTGACGTTAATACTCGCAATTATAGGAGCAATCCAATCTGGAGTCGTGAAAGTTCCAACACTTCTAGATTTTACTCAATTTTAGTACGCATATAACAATAAATTTAAGAGTGATTCACAACGCTCGGTGCTTTCACTTCAAGCCAGTTTAGTGTTTATGGCACAATGCTTTAACTAAGGTGTAAGCGTTGTTCACACCTTAATTTGGCGTTATGTGTTTGGTCAGTTTTTAGGGTCCAAGCTACGATTTCATTGAGAATTCGTTTCGTGTTTTCGGCAAGTTGGCTTGGTCGAAATGGATTCGTGAACAACCTGAGATTGATCGTTTTCAAGGTTCTTGGGTTGCCTCAATTAAGTTTTGGATCTGGTTTGTGTTGAGTTTCGTCAGTTTCAAATCGCTTTAATTGAAATGTCTTTTTGACTGATTTTCTTGCTGACATTCAGCTCTGAAAATCTGGTGACGCAAAAAATTTAGCGGTTGCTGAAAGGGCGCTTTCTTTGTTGTTGATTCTGTAAGTGGCTCTCTTTGGCTCAGAACGCTGTGAAATTTAGGTTTTGGTAAGCATCGTTTTTGTACGTAACTTATTCAAATATCTTCATTTCTACGGTGGTTTACTTTGAATTCATAGCTAAATTCACATAA
>NZ_SHMN01000055.1:0-5146 GCF_029478525.1 Vibrio sp. 1151_11
TTTGAATACATCGAGGTTGATTATAATCGGACAAGAAGGCACAGTGCTCTTGGGTATCTAAGTCCAGTTAACTTTGAAAATAAAAATGTCGCTTAATGAAGTGTCCAGTCTGGCTGGAGCAGATCAGACCAAGCTTGCTTGCTGACATCCGTAAACGAATAGCCAGAGAAATCCCCAACTCTTTTCCCCAAAAATTATGCTTTGCTCTTCGTAAACCTAACGCCGCATTAAGGGGTGAACAACGCCGCCACCCAATCTAAAGCATTGTACCGTAAACACTAAATTTGAAGTAGAAACAAAAATACCAAGCGTTGAGAATCCCTCTTAAATGCTTTGTTATGTTCGTATTTCAGTGAAGTAGTGCTGCTTGTCGTTGTTAAAGGTCACTAATATTTCTTGTGTATGCTTTGCACCATAGAGATCACTAAACTCTACCAATATTCCTAACGTTTTTACCACATCTGACTCAAACAATGCTCTAGGTGTCCGAATAGACCAATAAATTGCCCCTGACTTCTCAACATGACCGAGATAAGGTAAATCTACAAAGTCTCCAATTTTTGTTGAATAGAATTTTAACTTTCTCTTTGTTTCTATATGTTTAATAGAAATATTTAAAGCAGAAGCTAGCCCTATATTTTTTAGACAAACGGCGACATAAATATCATTACCTTTCTCTTCAAATTCTTTACCCGCGTCGTCCGTAAAATATAAATCTCCCAACTTATCAACTGAGGGGACTTGTTCCAAAACCAATAGTGGCCTGATATTATCTTGCCTCTGTCGATTAAAAATTTGATACGCCGCAAAAAACGCTAATAGTCCCCCCGAATAGCCACCTAAAAAGCTCAACCAACCATCTACACTACCAATCATCGTACCAGGCACATACTCTGTATATATTTTTACGAGAGCGGGACTAGCTAACAAAACACCAATTATCAAAAGTATATATTTCATTTTTTCCTCAAAGAACATAACGCCCGGCTAAGGGGTTGACAACGCATAGCCGAACTTAAAAAACACGCCGTAAACACTGAACTTCAATTTTGAACTAAAGCCGCCACGCGTTGGCAATCCCTCTTGAGCCGTTTGTTAGGCCAACCGATTGACAACGATACTTTCAAAACCAAAGAACGAGTTTTTTGTAAACTTAAAATAAACTAACCGATTCATTTATAAACCAAAATGCTAGATCAGCAAAGAAACAAAAAAACTCAAATTGAGCGATTTGGAAGAAAAGTGACGAGCGTAGCATGCTCGGCGGACGTTTGGATGCTGAAGGTTATTATGCCGCTGAATTCACAACGATAAACAGCTCAACGCGATCAAGAAACAACAAATATGTGATGACTATTTATTGCTTAACTTAAGCCAGAAAACATTGAATTTACCGTTCAATTTCAACTCGATTTAGCTGATAAAAACTCACCTTGCCTAACGCCCGGCTAAGGGGTTGACAACGCACCACCGAACTCAAAAAACCACTGTAAACGCTGAACCTCAATTTTGCACTAAAGTCGCCAAGCGTTGACAATCCCTCTTGAGCCGTTTGTTATGCAAATTCAATAAGATAAACTGACTTTACACGACCAAAAGCCACAATTGCAATGGTTGAGTGATTCAAAAATCAACCCAAGCAAGAACTGTGATAAATGAGCCGCCAAAACAAAGTCCACCTTTCAGCAACAAACCAAGCTTTTGAATGAGACAAACTCAACAAGCAAGACTTTCAGCAAATGCGAAATACTCGATAAACTTGCACTTTCCACACTTTGCGCCCACTGAATTTACAACGCGCCAACGCTAAAACTGATTGAGGCAAACAAAGAAACTTGCCTGTTTTACGGTTTGAGTTAACCACGAATTTGAGGGTAAACATGCTCATTTGCCGACAACACAAAACGAATGGCCAGAGAAATCCCAAAAGATTGAACCCCTAAATTTACCTGAGTTGCATAACGCCCGGTTAAGGGGCTGACAACGCAAACCGCTGAACCCAAAATAACAACCGTAATCACAAAGGCCGATTTGAACAAAAACCGCCACGCGTTGGCAGTCCCTCTTGAACCGTTTGTTATGTTTTTAGTGATATACGACCTTAAAGTGCTCTAAAACCAATAGCATATCCTCACTAGGCTCTATACCTAAATCTTCACATTCACGTGAGAAAAATTTCCAATGAGCTTTACGCCACCATTCTAATGATTTGTCGCCTTCACCCTCACTTGCCGCAAACTCTTCTGACACTTCATTGAATCGACAATTTGAGACCGATGTTATCTCAATTATACAAATTGGTTCACCATCCCAGTTTGTGACAACTTGAAGATGACCAACTCTTGGTAAAACTTCACCCTCATGGCTATACCAGTATTCCATGCTGCATGATGCTCGTTTCTCGCCACGTAGGATTAAATCAGCACATAGATTTGCGTTATACTCATCTGCGCAAAAATAATCCGAACTAAATGATGTATATTTTTCAGACACTTCACTAGCTAAAGTTCGAAAGTGCTGCTGTAAAAATAACTGACTCTTTTCTTCCATGATTCCCTGAACCTGATTAAAAACATAACGCCCGCTTAAGGGGCTGACAACGCTACTACCAAGCTTCCGCATAACACTGAAACCACTGAAACCACTGAAATCAACGCATAATGAAAATGCTACGCGTTGGAAGTCCCTCTTAAAGCGTTTGTTAAGTGGACTCGACAGACGCTAGATTTAATATTTTTTCAATTTTCTTTTCAGCTTTATAAAAATTTGTGCTTTCATAATTTTGGATAAACTCTTTTTCTATGTCATCCCCACGACCAAAGTTAGATGATATATCTATTTCATTGCAATTAATGGTTTCAAGCAACTGCCAAGATATTGGTTTTGTTAATTCAAAATCAAGCACCATGCTTTTACAAAAAGATTCATGCTCCACACTTTCCACGAGCGCAGGGGGTATGACTACATTTATTCCAACTTTTGACTCTCGAAGTTGTTTTGTTTTGGTTGATAAATACATAATTCCATCAACATTTGGAGCATCAGTCGTTATCCACTGAAGTAACATATTCGGAACCACATACTCAACATTGAAGTTTGCACCCTCATTAGCTTTGATATAGCTACAAGACATGAGTAGAGGCCATAAGACAAAATGCGCAATTTTTTGGTCGAGGGATGGCTCATCACTCTCGACATCGAAAAATAGTAACTCCAAGTCGCTTTTCTTCATGGCTTCTAGAGAATATGCAAAATTTAAAAGAAATTTAGGGTGGTTATAATTGGCTGCACTTAGTTGATAACTCGAGATGTAAAGAGAATCCAAATTTGGCTTACCCATTTCTTGCCAGCAAACATAAATAGATGTTCCTAGATATAGACATGGTAAACCAGCAATCGAGTACCTTTGGGCACCAACCAAATGTCTCATATCAAATGGAATATGAAACATATCTCTTCTTTCTGTCAAAGGTGACTCACTCACCCTGACTCTATATAAGTAATTAGGTTTAACGCATACTTGTTTTAACTCTTGACTTAATTGTGAAATAGCATCTTTTATTATTTTATAATTCATCATTTTTTCAAATGTGTCATATGCTTTTCCAGAGTTACCGTTTAAGTATTCATCAATACACTTGAGAATGAGCTTGTTATTGCGCTGAATTTGGGGCAAGCTCTTTTTCAATGCCCTCGCTACACGCCCCACCCCCTTCTGAGTGTATTTATCCAACCTATTCTCAAAATCATCGAGCCTATCCTGCAAGTCCTTTCGATACGATGACTTTGAAGGTTCATAGCTAAATGGGTGCCTTTGCTTTTTCCCTCTAAGCAAAGCAGTTAACAAATTTTGATACTCTGACATGTTTCCTCTTCCACTTAACGCCCAATTAAGTGGTGAACAACGCACTGACCAAGCCACCGCATTGCACCATAAAACACTTTACTCAACGCATAGTAAAACTGCCACGCGTTGAGAATCCACTTGAATTGTTTGTTATGTGAATTTTACCGTGAATTCAAAGTAAACCACCGTAGAAATGAAGAGATTTGAATAAGTTACGTACAAAAACGATGCTTACCAAAACCTAAATTTCACAGCGTTCTGAGCCAAAGAGAGCCACTTACAGAATCAACAACAAAGAAAGCGCCCTTTCAGCAACCGCTAAACCTTTTGCGTCACCAGATTTCCAGAGCTGAGTGTCAGCAAATAAATCAGTCAAAAGGACATTTCAATTAAAGCGATTTGAAACTGACGAAACTCAACACAAGCCAGATCCAAAACTTAATTGAGGCAACCCAAGAACCTTGAAAACGATCAATCTCAGGTTGTTCAAGAATCCATTTCGACCAAGCCAACTTGCCGAAAACACGGAACGAATTCTCAATGAAATCGTAGCTTTGACCTTAAAAACCCATCCAACACATAACGCCCGGCTAAGGGGTTGACAACGTACCGCCGAACTCAAAAAACACACCGTAAACACTGAACTTCAATTTTGCACTAAAGCCACCACGCGTTGGCAATCCCTCTTGAGCCGTTTGTTAGCTGCTACACTTTAGCCGGAGATTGACTACCCAACGGCCTAATTTAAAACACATTATTGCTTTCAACCGGCAAAGTAAAACGGACAACTGAGAAACTAAAACCTAATCCACGAAACGCACTTGGCAAAGAAGAAATAACAACAAAATTTGACGAGTTTCTAGAGCTTAAATTTACAAAGAATTATGTCGAAGAAGCCAACAACCAAGTGCGTGAAACCCATTTGAGCGCGAAAGAGCTTCAAAACCAAAGAAGCCACACCAAAGAAATAAACAAACACATCACTTCCCGTAAGAAGACTTCGGTTAGTTCAACCACTTCACGAACAGTGCCACTGGCGAGATACGCGGAAAAGTGCTGACTTTCAGGTGTAAAGCTAGAGCCTCAGACTAAGAAAAATAAGCGCTTAATTTTATGGTTTTTCTTAACCTCAGCTAACGCCCGGTTAAGGGGCTGACAACGCAAAACACTGGACTGATCTGCTCCAGCCAGACTGGACACTTCATTAAGCGACATTTTTATTTTCAAAGTTAACTGGACTTAGATACCCAAGAGCACTGTGCCTTCTTGTCCGATTATAATCAACCTCGATGTATTCAA
>NZ_SHMN01000056.1:0-5145 GCF_029478525.1 Vibrio sp. 1151_11
ACTCTACGATTACATGGTCAAATGTATGAAAGAACTGGCAAAGCCAGAGCCTGATATTAACTCTCTTCTGCCTTGGAACGTCTCACACTGAAATTAAAACGCCCCGTGGGATTATGGGGCGCATACCCTCTTACATATCGTTATTTGCTTTTTTTGCATTTCTTGTACTGTATTCATTGTCCTCATTCATTTCTACAGTTCGCTTCTTTGTGGGTGCAACAAAAGAAACTTTAAAAGATATAAATGAAAGATATCGGTCGGACTATATAGTCGCGGAAGAAATTTCAACCTTCGGTGATGACAGCATAGACTGCGTTAAGGTCCTCTTTGAGGATCGCATCAGGTATTTAGAATCGAGGGTAGGTTTCCTTGTTGGAATTGTTGATAAACTGGGTATTGTTCCAGCTATCATCATGCTCTACTTGGCATATGTTAAAGCATTGGGTTCCGAAGAAATATTCAACTTATCACCTTTAATCACAGGCATCGTTTCTGGAGTTTATTTAGGAGCAATTACAGCTCGTATTGTAATTGATGCTTTGCGAGACAAAATAGGCATCTTAGAGCTTTCGAAAAAAATATCTCAAAAGCGCAAGGGGTTCAAATTGCCCTAACAAACTGTTTAAGAGTGATTCGCAACGCGTGGCATTTTTACTATGCGTTAGGTTTTGTGGTTAAGGTGGTATGCGGAAACATCGGTGTTGCGTTGCTCACACCTTAACAGGGCGTTATAGCGCAGAGCACCCCACGTTTAGTAGACATTTTGAAATTTTAGTCATACTAGATAACGATTATCCCCTTGATGTGGTAAAATGAAACCGCAAGGATAGTTATGAAAAATTGCATAACCTTGGGATCTAATTTAATGGGTAAGATACTAAATGTTAAATGCTGTTGATGTAAAAAACTACAAATCAATTCAAAAGCTCAACCTAGAACTTGGTCGTGTAAACTTGTTTATAGGTGAAAATGGTTGTGGTAAGAGCAATGTAATTGAAGCATTATGTCTAGCTTCAGCTGCTGAAGCTGATAAACTTGATAATAACTTCTTATCAAGTCGAGGCATAAGAGTAACAAATTCAAAGTTAATGAGATCTAACTTTGACACTTCAAACTGCAATCGCCCTATAGACATCACCATAAAGGCTGAGGATAATACTGAGACTTGTAGGTACTCATTGGAAAATGACAATGAGCCATATTCTAAATGGACTTATAATAAAGGTTTTCCAGTTTCTAGAGATATAGTTAAAGAAATTTTTGAAGACTTACATTCCCGTAATCCATCAAAGGATGTCGATAGTTTATTAGAAATTTTGACAAAAAGGTTATCGAAAAGAGAAATAAAAACATCTTCTCTAGAATGGTTTTCAAACTTTGTTATATATTCTCCAGAAAACTCAGCATTACGTAACTTTTATGAAGAAGGGCAATTGGAACCGTTAGGAGTTAATGGCGCTGGACTGCTTAAGCTATTAAAAGTGATAAATGAAAATGATGAAGAAGCATTATTAGATATAAAAAAAGCTCTTAATCTATTTGGCTGGTACAAAGATATTAAAATTCCTAGCAATTTCAATAAATCAAACGATAAAATAGAAATTAGTGATCGATATATTTCATCAATTATCGATCAACGAAGTGCAAATGAGGGGTTTTTATTCGTTTTATTTTATGTCTCTTTAATAGTATCAAAAGATACCCCCAAAGTGTTTGCTATTGACAATGTTGACGCATCATTGAACCCTAAATTATGCACCAAGTTGATGCGAGTTCTTGTCGACTTGTCTGAGAAGTATCACAAACAAATATTTCTAACCACACACAACCCAGCAATTTTAGATGGACTTAATATTCGAAAAGAAGATCAAAAATTATTTGTTGTGTCGAGAAATAATAAAGGTCATACATTAGTGAAAAATATACCTAGTAAAAAAGAATTTAAATCACTTGATGGAGATGATATTAAGTTTTCTGAAGCATTTTTACGTGGTTATTTAGGTGGTTTACCTAAAGGGTTTAATTAATCGTGGATTTTGGAATTGCAGCTGAAGGTGTAACAGATCAAGTTACAATACAAAATATTCTTTGTGGAATATTCAATGAAATTGAAGACTTAGAACAAGAGATCACATTTGTCCAACCTCATCAGGATGCTACTGATGAAGACGATATTAGGGGTTATGGTAGTTGGACATCTTTGTTCTCATATTTAGAAAGTCGAAGGTTTAGAGAAGATGTCCTTAATACGGAATATTTGATTATTCAAATAGATAGCGATGTATGCGAAGAAGTGGGCTTTGACGTAAAACGCTTTGATGAGAATAACAAAGAACTAACTATAGAAAAGTTAGTTGATGCCATAATTGCACGATTAATTTCACAAATCGGTAAAGGTGATCCTAATTTTTATGTTTCTTTTGAAGATAAAATAATTTTTGGTGTGTGTGTAGACTCTCTTGAATGTTGGTTGTACAAGCATTACGAGCCAGATACAAGGAAAGTAAAACATCAAAAAACCAAAAGTTGTGCAACTAGTTTAGAGCAAGTTATTTCTCGCCATCATAAAAAATTATCAGCATCAAAATGCTCTAAAGAGTACGAAAAATTAAGTAAACCTTTTAGAAAAATAAAAATAATTAATCAAGTGGCGAGCGTTGATAGTAGCCTTAATATCTTTGTTGATAGCCTCCGAAACATCGAATATCCGTGATAGCAAGCGCTATAACAAACAATTTAAGAGTGACTCCCAACGCGTAGCGAGTCCACTTCTATTTGAATTTTATGTTTACAGTGTAATAGTTTAGCTTGGGTATTATAGCGTTGTCGCACCTTAATTGGGCGTTAGGCAAAGTGAGTTTTTATCAGCTAAATCGAGTTGGAATTGAGCGGTAAATTCCATGTTCTCAGGCTGAACTTAAGCAATAAATAATCATCACATATTTGTTGTTTCTTGATTGCGTTGGGTTGCTTTTCGCTGTGAATTCATCGGTGAAATAACCTTCAGCATCCAAACGTCCGCCGAGCATGCTACGCTCGTCACTTTTCTTCCAAATCGCTCAATTTGAATTTTTTGGTTTCTTTGCTGATTTAGGGTTTTAGTTTATAAATGAATCGGTTAGTTAGTTTTAAGTTTGTAAAAAGCCCTGTTCCTTGGTTTTGAAAGTATCATTGTCAATCGGTTGGCCTAACAAACGGCTCAAGAGGGATTGCCAACGCGTGGCGACTTTAGTGCAAAATTGCAGTTCAGTGTTTACGGTGTGTTTTTTGAGTCCGGCGGTGCGTTGTCAACCCCTTAGCCGGGCGTTATAGCTTATCTCACATTTCAACCTAGACATTGCTCAATCGATGCTTCAAAGTAAATCCCGATTTTTGCTCAACAAAAGGAACAAGTATGTTTAGTCATATTATGATTGGCTCCAATGATATTGAAAAATCTAAGGTTTTTTATGACGCCATATTGTCTGTTTTAGGTTATCCATCGGGTGTTATCGATGCTAAAGGTCGCTGTCTTTACATAAACAAAGATGGTGTGCTTGGAATTACGAAGCCAATAAATGGAGAGCTGGCGACTCATGGTAATGGAATGACAATTGGCTTAAAAGTTAGTAGCCCAGAGTTAGTAGATTCATGGCATGCAGCAGGCTTAGCTAATGGAGGTGTAGCTTGCGAAGATCCTCCAGGTCTCAGGGTAAGCGGAGAAAGAAAAATGTATCTAGCTTATTTACGCGATCCAGCAGGAAATAAACTGTGTGCAACGCATCATATTTCTATGGGCAACTAAAGCACCGCTATAACAAACGCTTCAAGAGGGACAGCCAACGCGTGGTTTTTTTACTATGCGTTGGTTTTTGTGATTACGGTGTTATGCGGTAAGTTGGCAGTAGCGTTGTCTGCCCCTTAAGCGGGCGTTAGGTTTTTAAGAGGAAAATTATGTTTACAGTGGAAGTTGAAGAGGGGTTAGAACTTGCCCTCGTTGAGCCTAAATTTGCATCTGAATATCTCGAAATTGTCTCAAATCAGCGTGACTACTTAAGTGAATGGTTGGCTTGGCCACCTCATGCTGTAAATGAAGAGTTCTTCCTAAGCTTTATCAAAAAGTCATTACATGATTATGCAGATGGCAAGTCATTGGTCTGTGCGATGATGTACCAAAACGAAGTGGCAGGAAATATCAGCTTTAATACTATCAATCACGATTTACAAAAAGTTGAAATTGGTTACTGGTTGCGCCGTGATTTACAAGGCAAAGGTATCGTCAGTAAGTCACTATCGAGACTTATCGACTATGCTTTCACAGAATTGAATATGCAAAAAGTTCAAATATCAGCAGCGACGGATAATCAAGCTAGTCGAAATGTTTGTGAGCGTTTAGGGTTCAAATTGGAGGGCGTCATAACTCGTGCTGAAAATTTGAATGGCCGAGTTGTTGACCATGCAGTTTATGGGCTAAGTTGTCCGATTTTAGCCAAAACCTAACAAGCAATTTAAGAGGGATTCTCAACGCTTGGCACTTTTGCTTCTACTTCAAGTTTAGTGTTTATGGCACAATGCTTTAGGTTTGGGTGGAGGCGTTGTTCACCCCTTAATTGGGCGTTATGTGCTAAGGCAAAAAATCAGGTCATGCGATGAAAAGAATCAATGTAATAGGCACTAGTGGTAGTGGAAAAAGTACTTTCAGTCGCCAGCTTGCGAGTGAGCTAAAGTACCCTTATGTTGAAATGGATGCCATATTCTGGAAGCCCAATTGGCAAGAATCTTCAGATGAAGAGTTCTTTGCTAATTTAGCTGACAGGTTAAGCGCCGAGCATTGGGTTCTTGATGGTAACTACAACCGAACTGCTGAAATAAAATGGAACAGAGTAGATACCATTGTTTGGGTTGATTACTCCTTTGTAAGGACGTTGTTTCAAGCTGTGAAAAGGGCTTTAGTTCGTACAGTGACCAAGCAGGAATTATGGGATAAAACAGGTAATGTTGAGTCGTTCAGAAAGTCTTTTCTTAGCAAAGACTCTATCTGATCCGCACCACCAGTTTTGGACACCTAATTAAGTGAGTACAATCACTAATGAGGTGAACCATGACAAACAAGAAAAAACGTATTCTCCATTCTGCTGAATTTAAAGCAGAAGCACTGAAGCTAGC
>NZ_SHMN01000057.1:0-5134 GCF_029478525.1 Vibrio sp. 1151_11
TATCACGGCTCTTGCTTGGGTTGGTTCTTGAATTACTTAACCATTGCAATTGTGGTTTTTGATCGAGTAAAGTCAGTTTATCTCATTGAATTTGCATAACAAACGGCTCAAGAGGGATTGCCAACGCGTGGCGGCTTTAGTGCAAAATTGAAATTCAGTGTTTACAGTGTGTTTTTTGAGTTCGGCTATGCGTTGTCAACCCCTTAGCCGGGCGTTATGCAACTCAGGTAAATTTAGGGGTTCAATCTTTTGGGATTTCTCCGGCTATTCGTTTTGTGTTGTCGGCAAATGAGCTTTTTGACCTTAAAATTCGTGGTTCACTCAAGCCGTAAAACAGACAAGGTTCTTTGTTTGCCTCAATCAGTTTTAACGTTGGCGCGTTGTGAATCTTGCGGGTGCAAAGTGTGGAAAGGGCAAGTTTATCGAGCATTTTGCACTTGCTGAAAGTCTTGCTTGTTGAGTTTGTCTCATTCAAAAGCTTGGTTTGTTGTTGAAAGGTGGGCTTTGTTTTGGCGGCTCATTTATCACAGTTCTTGCTTGGGTTGATTCTTGAATCACTCAACCATTGCAATGGTGGCTTTTGGTCGTGTAAAGTCTGTTTATCTCATTGAATTTGCATAACAAACGGCTCAAGAGGGATTGCCAACGCGTGGCGGTTTTAGTGCAAAATTGAAGTTTAGTGTTTACAGTGTGTTTTTTGAGTTCGGTGAGGCGTCGTCAACCCCTTAGCCGGGCGTTAAATTGCAGTCAAGGATGGTGGATTATCAAAATTGATATTTATGATGTGTTTATTGGCGAATCGGCCTTTGGCAACCCTTGCGGGGTACTAGAGCTAAAGAGCTGGCTTTCTGATACCGAGTTACATCAAATCACCCGTGAAGTTGGACAGCCTGTGACTTCGTTCATTACTCACATCGACGGACAGTTTCACATTCGCTGGTTTGCATTGGATGGTGAAATTAATCTTTGTGGTCACGGGAGTTTAGGCGCTGGTGCCGCGATCCTTTCTAAGTACCAGCTAGAAAATGTAGTTTTCAACAGTAAACATGGTGAAGTGGTGATTGCTAAGAGAAATGACCAATATTCATTGTTATTACCCAGTTGGGAAGGTAAGCCTTGTGCTGTTCCAGTAGAAATCTCTGATTTAGCGACAGATGCGATTGATGTTTTCTGTACCCGGGACTTAGTCTTGGTTTTGTCTTCGGTTGAGACTGTAATGAATTTCCAGCCAGATGATGAGCGCTTGAGAAAAATCAATGAATACCATGCTCTGATTGTAACGGCTGTAACTGGTAATAGTGGTTATGTTCTAAGATACTTTGCACCAAAAATTGGCATATCTGAGGATTTAGCAACAGGTTCAGCACAGTGCTCTCTTGCACCGTATTGGTTTAAAAAACTTGGCTCCGACTCATTGAATGTACGTCAACTTTCAATGTCAGGTGGTTATTTTGAAATAGAGAGAACAACTAAAAATTCAATTACAGTATTTGCCCAAGCAAAGCGGCGAGCAATTGCAATTTAACAAACGGCTCAAGAGGGATTGCCAACGCGTGGCGGTTTTAGTGCAAAATTGAAGTTCAGTGTTTACAGTGTGTTTTTTGAGTTCGGCGGTGCGTTGTCAACCCCTTAGCCGGGCGTTATGCAACTCAGGTAAATTTAGGGGTTCAATCTTTTGGATTTCTCCGGCCATTCGTTTTGTGTTGTCGCAAATGAGCATTTTTACCCTAAAATTCGTAGTTCACTCAAGCCGTAAAACAGGCAAAGTTCTTTGTTTGCCTCAATCAGTTTTGGTGCTGGTTTGTTGTCAATTCAGCGTGCGCAAAGTGTGGAAAGGGCAAGTTTATCGAGCATTTTGTACTTGCTGAAGTTTTAGCTCGTTGAGTTTTCCTGATTCAAAAGCTTGGTTGGTTGCTGAAAGGTGGACTTTGTTTTGGCGGCTGATTTATCACGGCTCTGGCTTCGGTTGGTTCTTGAATTACTCAACCATTGCAATTGTGGCTTTTGATCGAGTAAAGTCAGTTTATCTTATTGAATTTGCATAACAAATGGCTCAAGAGGGATTGCCAACGCATGGCGACTTTAGTGCAAAATTGCAGTTCAGTGTTTACGGTGTGTTTTTTGAGTTCGGCGGTGCGTTGTCAACCCCTTAGCCGGGCGTTATGCAACTCAGGTAAATTTAGGGGCTCAATCTTTTGGGATTTCTCTGGCCATTCGTTTTGTGTTGTCGGCAAATGAGCTTTTTTACCCTAAAATTCGTGGTTTACTCAAGCCGTAAAACAGGCAAGGTTCTTTGTTTGCCTCAATCAGTTTTGGTGCTGGTTTGTTGTCAATTCAGCGTGCGCAAAGTGTGGAAAGGGCAAGTTTATCGAGCATTTTGTACTTGCTGAAGTTTTCGCTCGTTGAGTTTTCCTGATTCAAAAGCTTGGTTGGTTGCTGAAAGGTGGGCTTTGTTTTGGCGGCTTATTTATCATTACTCTGGCTTGGCTTGGCTTGGCTTGGCTTGGCTTGGGTTGGTTCTTGAATCACTCAACCATTGCAATGGTGGCTTTTGATCGAGTAAAGTCAGTTTATCTTATTGAATTTGCATAACAAACGGCTCAAGAGGGATTGCCAACGCTTGGCGACTTTAGTGCAAAATTGCAGTTCAGTGTTTAAGTGTGTTTTTTAAGTTCGGCGGTGCGTTGTCAACCCCTTAGCCGGGCGTTATGAGCAGCATTAAAATTTAGAACTGAGTTATATATGACAGAAAGAGAAAAAATGCTCTCTGGTGAGTATTACGATCCGAGTGACGCTGAGCTCGTCAAGTTGCGTCTTGAGGCTCGTTTACTCACAGAGAAGCTAAATCAAACCAGTGTAAGTTACCCAGATAAAAGAGCAGAGATAGTCAAATCCTTGTTGGGTTCTACAGGAAATAGCATTCACATTGAATCGACTTTCAACTGCGATTACGGGCTGAATATACACGTTGGTGAGAATTTCTATGCCAATTTTGGCTGTGTCATTTTGGACGTAGCGGAAGTTCGTATTGGTGAAAACTGTTTTATAGCACCACAGGTCGGAATCTATACGGCAACTCATCCAATCGATCCGATTCAGAGAAATAGTGGGTTAGAGTTTGCAAAGCCAATCAGAATAGGTAACAACTGTTGGATTGGTGGTCATGCAACGATCAACCCTGGAGTGACGTTAGGTGACAATGTTGTTGTTGCCTCGGGAGCCGTTGTGACAAAAAGCTTTGGTAGCAATGTTGTCATTGGTGGCAACCCAGCACGAGTGTTAAAAGCAATCGAGTAACCTTTAGCTAGCTGCTCATAACAAACGCTTCAAGAGGGACAGCCAACGCGTGGCATTTTTACTATGCGTTGGTTTTTGTGGTTACGGTGTTATGCGGAAAGTTGGTAGTAGCGTTGGCTGCCCCTTAAGCGGGCGTTAACTGTACTTCGATATAAAAATTACGAGCAAGTTGCACAAAAACAGGTCGTTTCTAAAATGAAAAAGTGGTTTATATTTTTGGTTCTTTTGCTAACAGGGTGTGTTGCTAAGCAAGTACCTTACTCTCCTTCTGATATGGTAAACACAGAAGTTGCGGCGAATGTGATTGAACAGGTCATAATGGAGCAGCCCCAAAAATTTAGACCTGAAGGTCTTGTTGTGACCAGTTCTTATATCGGGTTATCAGAAGGTCAAAATTCAAAAGCAGTTGCAGTTAGCAATTATAATGACGCTTCAAATTTGCTCCTGTCATCTTCAAACGTAAGGCTATCAGAAATCAATTCAAGGTATTATTTCAACTCGATATTGGTGCTTGAACTCTATAGCAAAAGAGATTGGTTTATCATTCAGCTAAAGAATGATGAACAACAGGTTATTAAGCGTTTTTATACGAGAAGTTTAGAAAAGGCACAGCGGTTTATCGATTCAATAAATTACATGAAAATTTCGACTAAGCCATTTGCTGCTGAGTAGTACACAGTTAACAAACTGTTCAAGAGTGATTCGCAACGCGTGGCATTTTTACTATGCGTTGTGTGTGGTGTTTAATGTGGTATGCGGAGGCATCGGCATTGCGTTGCTCACACCTTAACAGGGCGTTATGCAACTCAGGTAAATTTAGGGGTTCAATCTTTTTAGATTTCTCCGGCCATTCGTTTTGTTTTGCCGGCAAATGAGCACTTTTACCCTCAGATTCGTGGTTCACTCAAACCGTAAAACAGGCAAAGTTCTTTGTTTGCCTCAATCAGTTTTAGCGTTGGCGTGTTGTGAATCTTGTGGGCGCAAAGTGTGGAAAGGGCAAGTTTATCGAGCATTTTGCACTTGCTGAAAGTCTTGCTTGTTGAGTTTGTCTCATTCAAAAGCTTGGTTTGTTGTTGAACGGTGGACTTTGTTTTGGCGGCTTATTTATCTCGGCTCCTACTTGGGTTGATTCTTGAATCACTCAACCATTGCAATCGTGGCTTTTGGTTGTGTAAATTCGGTTTATCTCATTGAATTTGCATAACAAACGGCTCAAGAGGGATTGCCAACGCGTGGCGACTTTAGTGCAAAATTGCAGTTCAGTGTTTAAGTGTGTTTTTTAAGTTCGGCGGTGCGTTGTCAACCCCTTAGCCGGGCGTTATGCAACTCAGGTAAATTTAGGGGTTCAATCTTTTTAGATTTCTCCGGCCATTCGTTTTGTGTTGTCGGCAAATGAGCATTTTTATCCTAAAATTCTTGGTTCACTCAAGCCGTAAAATAGGCAAAGTTCTTTGTTTGCCTCAATGAGTTTTGGTGCTGGTTTGTTGGCAATTCAGCGTGCGCAAAGTGTGGAAAGGGCAAGTTAATCGAGCATTTTGCACTTGCTGAAAGTATTGCTTGTAGGGTTTGTCTCATTCAAAAGCTTGCTTTGTTGCTGAAAGGTGGACTTTGTTTTGGCGGCTTATTTATCACAGTTCTTGCTTGGGTTGGTTCTTGAATCACTCAACCATTGCAATCGTGGCTTTTGATCGAGTAAAGTCAGTTTATCTCATTGAATTTGCATAACAAACGGCTCAAGAGGGATTGCCAACGCTTGGCGACTTTAGTGCAAAATTGAAGTTCAGTGTTTACAGTGGTTTTTTGAGTTCGGCGGTGCGTTGTCAACCCCTTAGCCGGG
>NZ_SHMN01000058.1:0-5103 GCF_029478525.1 Vibrio sp. 1151_11
GGCCTAACAAACGGCTCAAGAGGGATTGCCAACGCGTGGCGACTTTAGTGCAAAATTGAAGTTCAGTGTTTACAGTGTGTTTTTTGAGTTCGGCTATGCGTTGTCAACCCCTTAGCCGGGCGTTATGCAACTCAGGTAAATTTAGGGTTTCAATCTTTTGGATTTCTCCGGCAATTCGTTTTGTGTTGTCGGCAAATGACATTTTTACCCTAAAATTCATGGTTCACTCAAACCGTAAAACAGGCAAAGTTCTTTGTTTGCCTCAATGAGTTTTGGTGCTGGTTTGTTGTGAATTTAGCGGGTGCAAAGTGTGGAAAGGGCAAGTTTATCGAGCATTTTGTACTTGCTGGAGGTTTCGCTCGTTAAGTTTTCCTGATTCAAAAGCTTGGTTTGTTGCTGAAAGGTGGACTTTGTTTTGGCGGCTTATTTATCAAGGCTCTGGCTTGGGTTGGTTCTTGAATTACTCAACCATTGCAATTGTGGTTTTTGATCGAGTAAAGTCAGTTTATATTATTGAATTTGCATAACAAACGGCTCAAGAGGGATTGCCAACGCTTGGCGGCTTTAGTGCAAAATTGAAGTTCAGTGTTTACAGTGTGTTTTTTGAGTTCGGCGGTGCGTTGCCAACCCCTTAGCCGGGCGTTATGCAACTCAGGTAAATTTAGGGGTTCAATCTTTTGTGATTTCTCTGGCTATTCGTTTTGTGTTGTCGGCAAATTAGCACTTTCACCCTCAGATTCGTGGTTAACTCAAGCCGTAAAACAGGCAAAGTTCTTTGTTTGCCTCAATGAGTTTTGGTGCTGGCTTGTTGTCAATTTAGCGGGCGAAAAGTGTGGAAAGGGCAAGTTTATCGAGTATTTCGCATTTGCTGAAAGTCTTGCTTGTTGAGTTTGTCTCATTCAAAAGCTTGGTTTGTTGCTGAAAGGTGGACTTTGTTTTGGCGGCTCATTTATCACGGCTCTGGCTTGGGTTGATTCTTGAATCACTTAACCATTGCAATTGTGGCTTTTGATCGAGTAAAGTCAGTTTATCTTATTGAATTTGCATAACAAACGGCTCAAGAGGGATTGCCAACGCTTGGCGATTTTAGTGCAAAATTGAAGTTCAGTGTTTACGGCGTGTTTTTTGAGTTCGGCGGTGCGTTGTCAACCCCTTAGCCGGGCGTTATGCTTAATCTCATAAATTCAGTCGCTTGCAAATTTTCTTTGCTCCTTCAGCCATTCGTTCAAGCTTTTCGGCAATTCAATATTGTTCGTCGCTGCCTAAAGAAAAGGCAGTTTTGTTGGCGCTGTAAATCTGAATAATTGCCTCATTTCAGAATTGAATTTGCGCGTGGTCAGTGCTGTTTGCTCAAAGTCGCTTTGAGTAATTTGGTTCCTCGGCTTATCAACCCAAAGCGTATCGGCAATTTGAAATTGTTTTGCGCTACCTAATGAAAAGGCAATGTTGCTGACGCTGTGAGTTTGTCGCAGTTGCCTCAGTTGAGTTTCACGCTTGCGTGTGGTGAGTTCGGCTGGTGCAAGTTTTCATCATAATTTGGTTCGGAGTAGGGCCAGTTTTTACTCAAATCATGAGTGAGTTCAGGTTAATCAATTTTCCAGCTTGGTTCGTTTTGTAAAGTTGAGTTATTCTGGCGGTAAGTTAAACGTAAGGTGTTGAAGTTTAAGCATAACAAACGGTTCAAGAGGGACAGCCAACGCGTGGCATTTTTATTATGCGTTGGTTTTTGTGGTTACGGTGTTATGCGGAAGCTTGGTTGTGGCGTTGGCTGCCCCTTAACCGGGCGTTATGTTTCTATGGAACGCTGTGAAATGTAAAGCCCTCGCGAGAGTGTTCTGGCGAGGGCTTGAATTGGTGCGGGGAAGAGGATTCGAACCTCAGCAGGTTATTGGGAGGGTGATCGTTCTATTCTAAAGTCGCTCTGTTTCACTTGGGTAACCCGCAACACTGCACCGCACCATGAAAACATTTCGCTCATACTCATAACTGATACTCCCATACCCGTCACTACAAATAAGTAAACAGATGCGAGGTATACCGACAAGGACAAAACACCGCGACCGAAGTCAATACTAGGGCCCTTTATTTCCAACTCTGAATGTTCAGTTTACGAACAACTAAACATTGAAAATCAAGGGGTAAGCCTATCAAAGCGTTTGCCTATGTACAAGAAACTTAGTATCAAGTTTGAAGTGCGACACTTTCTACAGATGCGCATGAATATACTCCAGTGGTGTTCTATACCCAAGTCTTTTGCGTGGGCGCGTATTTAATTTATCTGCAATTTCATTACACAGCTTCTGTGTCACGTGTGACATGGAGGTTCGTTTTGGTAAGTATTGTCGTATCAAACCATTGGTGTTTTCATTAGTGCCTCGCTCCCATGAATGGTATGGATTTGCAAAGTAAAACAGGCAGTTATGATGTTTTTCTAGTTGTGCATAACCATGAAATTCAGTGCCGTTATCAGCAGTTATCGTCTTAAAAGGTAAGTCAGAGCGGGTCATGATTTTGCTCATTCTTACGTTGAGTGATTCGCTTGTTCTATCGTCCATTTGCCACATAAAAGTGTAGCCAGTCATTCTGTCGACTAAAGTGACGATACAGTGCTTGGTTCCGCGGCCAACGACGGTATCAATTTCCCAGTGGCCAGGCTCTTTTCGATGCTCAGCGTCTGCAGGTCTTTCGGCAATATGACGCTTATTTGCCAGCCGTCCTCGACTGTCTTTTGAGTTGTACCTTTTACGCCTTTTCTTGGTGGATTGGCGTAGGTGTTTCCATAGCGTTCCACAGAGAGTTTTGTCGTTCCAAACGTGCTGATAAATGAGCTCGTGGCTCATTGTTGGATAGCCTCTCATTCTTAGGTATCCGACTATTTGGTCAGGGCTCCAGTCCAGTCGTAGCAAGGCTTCAGGTAGTCTGAAGTCAAGTTCGGTATAGCGTTTATTTCGCCGTGAACGACTAAGCCGGTTGCGCGCCATTTGCTGTGCCCGCTCTGGTTGATAAGAGTACCTATCGAAGAACTTGTTGTAACGACAATTACGTTCAATTTCTCGATAGATAGTGGCTTTGTGACGGTCCAGTTGTTTAGCTATTTTTGCGGTACTGATCCCTTGCTTTCTGAGCGCAGAAATCATATACCTTTCGTTCTCAGTGAGGTGTGTGTATTTCATGTTTTTTACTTCTTGGCGGGAGCAAACTTCATGATTATCGCACCTTACTGTTTTTATGTTCAGAGGTGTCGCACTTCGTACTTGAATCCAAGAAACATAACAAACAATTTAAGAGGGATTCCCAACGCTTGGCATTTTGCTTCTACTTCAAGTTAAGTGTTTATGGCACAATACTTTAAGCCTGGGTGGTAGCGTTGCTCACCCCTTAATTGGGCGTTAGGCTTAAAGATAGTAATTACAATGGAGATTGACTATGAGTAAAAAAAGAGCATTTATCAGTTTTGATTACGATAATGACGAGGGGGCGAAAATAATGCTTGCAGGTCAAGCAAAGTTTCAAGATAGCCCTTTTGAGTTCAAAGATAACTCTGTGAAAAACCATTTACTCGGAGATTGGAAAGAAAAAGTTCGTCGTCGCATGGATAATGTTGATGTGGTTATAGTTCTTTGTGGCACTAAGACTCATACGGCCACAGGAGTCGAGGCAGAACTTGAAATAGCTAAAGAAAAATCTAAACCGTACTTCTTATTGGCGGCATATCCTGACAAAACTTGTACTAAACCTAAAAATGCCTTGTCGTCAGATAAAGTTTATAAATGGACATGGGATAACCTTAAGTCATTAATAGGTGGTTCTAGATGACAGTTGAAGTTCCAGAAAGTAAGTTGTGGAACGAAATAGCTGAAGGTTCTACATATCCACCAAATGAACAATGGCATACCCACTTACTTGAACAGTATAAACTTTATGTGGAAATGGCAGATAGGATCAGCCAACGTCGAACATCAGCGAATACTTACTTTTTGAGTGTCAATTCCGCTATCCTAGCTTTTGTTGGTTATTTGACAGTTGATAAAAGCCCAGACTATATGTGGTTACTCGCTCTTGCAGGTAGCATGTTGACTATGTTTTGGTTCAATATCGTATTATCGTATCGAAACTTAAATTCTGCTAAATGGCAAGTAGTTCAGGATATTGAAAAGCGGCTACCTATCAGTCCTTACGATGCTGAGTGGGATTCCGTACAACGAGGAACAAATCCAAAGTTGTATCGACCAATCACACATATCGAAAGCTGGGTTCCTTGGGTGTTCTTTCTACTCCACTTAATAGTATTTATTCGGACGTTTCCTTGGGCTAATACATGGGCATATGTACAGAGTGTTGGTACATGCCTTGCCCAATAAGCCTAACAAACGCTTCAAGAGGGACAGCCAACGCGCGGCATTTTTACTATGCGTTGGTTTTTGTGATTACGGTGTTATGCGGAAAGTGAGTAGTAGCGTTGGCTGCCCCTTAAGCGGGCGTTATGTGCTCACCTGTTTATTACCCTAAAGTGTTATAGGAGGGAGGTGCAATTGAAATCTCTATTTCTTGATAAAAAAAGCATTGAAAGTTGGCGAAAAGCAGCGATTTTCTTTCTTGGTTTAGCTGCTATCTCGTTTACACAGTTATACACCATGGTATATCCCATAGAAATTGAAGGGTATTCTAATAAGTTTGAATATGAGCAAAGTATTGGCGAGCGAGTTGTCAATATGGGAAGTCACAGCTGCCAGCTTAGCCATGAGCTTTATAAACAGTGTGAACTTGCCAAACATCAACTAGCTATAGCTCAGCCATTAACCATGGGACTAGGGATTGTTTCACTAATATCATTTATTCTCGGTAGTATTCCTGCATTTCTTTATATGATTTGTGGGATGGAAGCGAAAGTAAAAGAGCTTAAAGAACGCACATAACAATCTGTTTAAGAGTGATTCGCAACGCGTGGCATTTTCACTATGCGTTGCGTTTAGTGTTTAAGGTGGTATGCGGCGGCATCGGTATTGCGTTGCTCACACCTTAACAGGGCGTTAGGCATCAATGAGGCGTAAATGGAAATAGTTTTAGCGATTGCAACTTTACTTGGTGGGATTACCGCTGTTT
>NZ_SHMN01000059.1:0-4993 GCF_029478525.1 Vibrio sp. 1151_11
CTTTGAATACATCGAGGTTGATTATAATCGGACAAGAAGGCACAGTGCTCTTGGGTATCTAAGTCCAGTTAACTTTGAAAATAAAAATGTCGCTTAATGAAGTGTCCAGTCTGGCTGGAGCAGATCAGTTTACTCAACGAAAAATCAGAAAAAAATAATGGGACTTGATGTCCCATTATTTTTTATAAGCTAAACCGAAAATGGGTATTTGATTGGTTCGTGATGTTGATAGCCAACAACTTCGAAATCATCAACGGTTACCCATGTTTCCAAGTCTTCAAGTGATTTGATCTCTGGGTTGATAATGAGCTTAGGTGCGGCATAAGGTTCTCTTTTGATCTGATCTTTCATTAACTCCACTTGGTCTTCATAGATGTGGGCATTGACGATCTTATGGAACGCTTTTCCGGCCTTTAATCCAGTGATCTGAGCTGTAATCTGGAGTAGCCAAGCTACTTGGATCTGATTAAAGACTAAGCCGAGCGGCACATCACAACTACGTTGAGTGCTGTTTAAGTAAAGGGTATCACCTAGCAGTGAAAAATGGTGGCTATACATGCAGGGGCGTAAACAGCCCATGTGAAACTCACCAGGATTGTAAAAGTTAAGGATTTCACCTCGGTCATCAATACCTTTGCTTAGATGATCAATGATCTTCTTATATTGATCGACAAAACCACCATCAGGTTTCGCCCATTTCCGTCCCTGAACGCCGTATACACGACCCATGTCATCCTCACCTTTACGATGAGGATTGTTAAGCCAGGCTTCATTCTGATTGGCGTTGGCATCCCAAGTTTTGGTACCTAATTTTCGAAAATCAGCTGCGTTGTCAGAGCCACGCAAGTAACCTAGCATCTCAGCAATAGCGCTTTTCCAAAAAGCTTTGCGCGTTGTTACTAGAGGAAATTCATTCGCGGTCAGATCGTATTCTAAATCTGCATTGATAACAGTTAAGCATCGTTTGCCTGTTCTATCGTTCTCAATCCAAATACCTTCATCTATAACTCGTCTACACAAGTCTTCGTATTGGCTGTATTTATATGTCATATTATCTACCAAGTATATTTTATGAGAGTGATCTTATCATACTCCGATCTCATTTCTCTATGCGTTCACTAAAGCAGACTTTTCTTGACCTGTATGTAAGCACTTAGGTGAGTAAGTTCCTATGAATTACACAAGTTAGGGTTTCCCTTATGGAAGTAAATCACGCACATCGCAACCAAGAATGCTTGCCAACTGGTACGCTTTTTCTAGAGTGATGTTGACCTCCCCTCTTTCTATGCGACCGACATAGCTTCGGTCGATGTCTGCTGAAATAGCCAATTTATCCTGAGATATACCTTTGAGCTTACGCTCTCTACGTAAGTTATCTCCAAACCGCCTTGCTAAGTCTTTCATTTTAAATGGTACTCAAAATGAAAGAATATCCTTCATTGCGGATTATATAGCCACGGACTATAATCCGTATTTTTGATTCGTAGTTGAGCTCTTATGACGAAGAAAACAGCGATTAATGAATACATTTTTACCCTATTCATCGAGAAAGGACTTGATGAATTAACTGTTCCTGCCTTGAGGGACGAACTACTAACGATTACGGGAGAATTTAAGGACATAACGGAAGCGCGTAAATTTCTTTATCGTCAGTTATTGCCTTTAGAAAAGAAAGGACTACTTTGGACTAAGGGCCAAGGGCGGACTAGAACATACCACAAATCAGAGCAGTTCAAAGAAACTGTATTCAAACCGAAAAAGCGTAAGCAGCAGAAGCTAAAAACAGTCGCAGAAAATTCGGATGAAGTACTTACCCTAGATGAGCTGGCTTTGGAACGACGAAAGTATAAAGCTGAACTTGCGATAGCTTTAGCTGAGATCGAAGAATTTCAACTATTGTCTGAAAGGTTACCTTCGCAGAAATCATCATTGTTAAAACTATCCGAAGAGACTAGAGAACGTTCTGTTAGATATCTAGCCAAAATAAATGTCCTTAATCACGTCCTAAACTTTAGTAATTGTGGGGAAGTAAAATGTTAAGGCTATGGCAAGAGGAGTGTGTTGGATCGGCTTTAGAAAAGTATCTTGCTGGACATTCGCATTTTCAGGTTCAGGCTACTCCAGGGGCTGGAAAAACGGTGGCCGCTGCCGAAATCGCCAAAAGGCTGTATGACTTAGACAAAATTGACCTGGTCCTCTGTTTTTCGCCATCATTAACGATTGCTGATGGTATCAAAAATACCTTTTCATGGCGATTGGGATGCTCTTTTACCGGTGGACTTGGTTCAATAGGCGCATCGTTTACATACCAGAGTATGAAATACCTTAGAGACAGCTTTTGGGAAACAATTAAAAAGCACCGCGTATTGGTTGTATTTGATGAGATTCACCATTGTTCAGGTGATGAAATTGGAAATGCCAATGTATGGGGTGAACAAATTTTGAAACAAATTCAAGGAATTGCTGCGTTTACATTATCCCTATCTGGCACTCCTTGGCGCTCAGATTTATTGCCAATTACGTTAGCACAGTATTCTGACACGGAAGGTCGTATCCACTGCGATTATCAATACGGTTTAAAGCAAGCGATTATCGATAAGGTCTGTCGTTCACCTAAAATTGTACTAATTGATAATGATCGCTTATCTATCTCAGAAAGTGGGCAATCGAAGTCCTTTTCGTCAATTCCTGAACTTTTAAAGCAATCAGCAACTCCGTATCAAAGCATTTTACAAAATATTGATGCAATGACCTATGTACTTGGTCTTGGTTGCAAAAAGCTAGCAGAAATACGTATGGATAACCCTAATGCCGGTGGTTTGGTTGTTGCTTCATCGGTAGGACATGCAATCGAAATTCAGAAAATTTTGGCTGAGACATATGAACAAAGTACAGAGGTCGTCACTTACTGTCATGAAAGTCCATTAGAGAAAATCAACGGGTATCGGGACGGTACGACTCAATGGATTATCAGCGTTGGAATGATTAGTGAGGGTACCGATATTCCACGTCTACAAGTTTGCTGCCATTTAAGTTTTGTGAAAACCGAACTTTATTTCAGACAAGTTTTAGGGCGGATTTTACGGACGAATGCATCCTCGAACCAGCAGGCATGGTTATACACTTTTGCTGAAGAAAGTCTGGTGAGCTTTGCAGAGCAAATCGAGAAAGATATTCCGGACTCATGTCTGTTTATCAAACCAGAGAGTTTGCAGCATAGGCCTCCATTATCTATTCCATCAGATCGAACCTATTTCTCCGAACAACAAAAGAGAAAAACTGATATTGGAAACAAGCAACTTAGTTGGGATAAAGAGCATGAGGGAAAACAGTCAGCCATATCTGCGTACTCAACTTCTCCTAGGCAGTTGGACTTGGGAAATTTCAAAGAGCGTGTCATCGCTGCATTTTTATAACTAATCAAAATTACGCTTATTCTACAACCAGCAGCAAGGAGTTGATATGTTCTATATAGGTGTTAGTCATTACTATGCGACAGGTGAAGGCCTCACAATGTATGTTGCTAGCGGTAGCGAAGAATCAATACGGGCAGCCATTCCAGAGTATTTTCATCTTGGGCTCACTATTTTAACCCCTTCAGAGTGGCTAAAAGCTGCTGCAGGGGACTGTGAGGATGAATATCATCAATCGGAAGCGGAAGATCTGAAAACCTATTTACCAATCTTATGGAAGCAAATTGAGGAAAGAGCGTTAGAAAGAGGATGTCATCTGGACTTTTTCATGAAGCACCATTTTAACTATGCCTAATACGGACTAGGTGGTTTCAGTGAAGATTTTATATTTTGATACACTTATACCCGTGATCATTGAAGATGCTTGATTTTTCGTAGAAACAGGATCATGCTACGCACCATGAAAATAATACTCCTAGATGCAAGCGAAAAAGCCCTTTTGAACATAATTTAATGAGACGGTAGGCAACTGTTAATGTTTACCTACTGTCTTAATTCTGAGCACGAATTTTCAACCATTTTCTAATCATCCCCTTCCCATATTCAACTTTAATTGAGTGCGCTCAAAGAGCAGAACATAATCAGGTTTTGCCTTTCATCTATCGGCGTTTTCCATACTTGAGTTAATTTGGATTTTGCTAATTTAACAAAGTCACTGACCAAGTTCTGTCCACCGATGTTTCAGCTCTTCCTGACACCTAATAAATGTGACTACCAAACTTCATGTTGACCAACAATATTGGGAGGAGGTCATCATGAGAAAGCTATCTTCTGGAAAATGCAGTGGTGTCAAAAGACCATTTAAGCTTGAAGAGAGCTGGCGAATTAGAACTAGGCTAGAGATTGAAAACAATTTTATGCAGCTCGCGCTATTGAACTTAGCCATAGATAGCAAGTTGAGAGCTAGTGACTTGCTAAAGCTACACGTTTACTATGTTTCTTCGCAAGGAGTTATCTATTAAAGGGTTCAGTGCATCCAACAAAAAACGGGGACCGATGTCCATTATGAGATTACTCCGAGAACACAGCAAAGTATTAGCCGATGGATCTTTGCAGCATCCCTAGAGGCAAGTAGTTTTCTATTTCCGAGTAGCCGACGCTCAGGGCAGCCTATCAGCTACTCATTCTATCGCTCAATTATTAGAAACTGGGCTGCAAAACTTGGATTGAATGCTGACTATTATGGAACTCACTCCATGCGTCGAACTAAAGCTACTTTGATCTATGCCAGAACGAAAAACATTAGGGCGGTTCAGATTCTACTTGGACATTCGAAGGTAGATAACACTATTCGATACCTTGGCGTTGAGCTAGAAGACGCTCTGAGGCTCTCTGAGAAAACAGACTACTGATAAGCACCTCTACAGGCTTTTCTTCGCGTCTGAAAAGCCTGTGTCGAGTAGACGACACCTGTTACCAAGTGTCGCCCCTCTAAGAACCCAGCGTGCAACTTTCACCGCACTAGGCTCAAGCCTTCACGAAGGCACCAGTTGGCACCCAGCAACTTACAAAGCAGTGAG